>NZ_JBEOVM010000003.1:52263-230726 GCF_040295505.1 Streptomyces sp. NPDC002790
GGCAGAGCCCCAGATCAAGCCCCGCCGGCGACTAAGGCGCGGGGTCCAGGGCAGAGCCCCAGATCAAGCCCCGCCGGCGACTAAGGCGCGGGGTCCAGGGCAGAGCCCCAGATCAAGCCCCGCCGGCGACTAAGGCGCGGGGTCCGGGGCGGAGCCCCGTGTCCGTCACGCCGGTTCGGCGGAGTCGGACGCCTGCCGGGGCCCACGCCGGTGGCTCGTGTCGCACCACGGGTACCGGCGGCTGCGACGGCACGTGCACAGCGCGACCTTGAACCGGTCGGACCGCACCGTCGTACCGTCGTCGAGGGTGACTTCGACGGGCCCCTCGACGAGAAGCGGACCGGTGCGCTCGGCACTGATACGGGTGACGTCGCGGCGCGGCGTCACCTCAGTCGGTTCGTGCGGCACGGATGACCACCAGCCCTTCCCTCGACGCGTCATCGGCGACCAACTTGCGCCGCCGCAACCACTGTTGGCGCTCCTCCAGGACCGGCCCGAAGGGGATCGACCGGCGGCCCACCACTTCGGCGCGAAGCCCGCGCGAACGCAGCAGGTCGAGCGTGCGATCGGCGTCACTGAGTGCCGACTGGACGATGAGCAGCGTGCCGCCGGGGCTCAGCAGCGGTGGCACGCCGCGGCAGATCCGGTCCAGCACGAGACGCCCGTCCCGGCCCGCGTCCCAGGCCCGTGCCGCACCGCGCCGCGGCACGGCGGCCGAGGGGGCGGGAACGTAGGGCGGGTTGGCGACGACGAGGTCGAAGCGGCGGCCCGCGACGGGTGCGAGCAGGTCGCCGCGGAGCACCCGCAGCTGCAACCCGTTGAGCCGGGCGTTCAGCCGCGCGGTGAGCACGGCACGCCACGAGACGTCGACGGCCGTCACCTGTGCGCCACGACCGGCGGCGAAGAGCGCGACGGCCCCCGTCCCGGTGCCGACGTCGAGCACCTCGGCGCCGCGCGCCAGCGGCTCCCGCAGCAGCGCGTCGGCGAGCATCCAGGTGTCGTCCTGCGGCGCGTAGACGCCGGGGAAGCTGAGCAGTGGGCTGGTCATGCCGGGCTCCCGAGGTGCGAGGGCGACACGGCGCGCAGGGACGACACGGTGCGCAGGGACGACTCCCCCGCCTCCCATGCGGCCCACAGTGTCCCTCCGAAGCGGTCCTCCAGGTACCCGGTGGCGTCGACGCCGAAGGCGATGTCCGCGTCGAGACCGGGGTCCTGGGCCAGGAGGCCGTCCACGACCTCGTGCCGTACGACCTGTTCGTGCACCGCGTCGGCCTCGACGTGCTCGTCGTAGAAGAACACCGCGCGCTCGCCCGCGCCGACGCGGCGCAGCGCGTGCGCGAGGCGCCGGGAGCCGGGCGACGAGGTCGTCTCGACGGTGGCGAAGTGGCCGACCAGTGCGCCGCGCAGCGAGCGGTGCAGGCCGAACAGGGACATCTGGTTGACGAGGGCCAGCGCCTCGGCCGATGCCGCGTCGAGGTAGTGCCCGTAGTCGGTGACGAGGCCCAGGTCCGCCATCAGGTCGGCGAAGAGGCGCGCGTGGATGCGGTCGGCGCGGCCACCGCCGAACTCGTCGAACTCGATCGCGGCCATCCCCGCCTTGGGCCGCCCGTGCAGCCGGGGCAGCACCCAGGCGTGCGGGTCCGCCTCCTTGAGGTGGTAGATCGAGCGGTGGGCCGCGTACTCGCGCAGCTGCCACAGCTCACCCTTCTCGCTGAGGAGATGGCTGAGTCCTTCGCCGTCCGCCGGTTCCATCAGCAGCTCGTCGAGGGCGTCGTGCGCGTGGGCGTGCCGGGTCGCGTGGGCGCGCAGGTCGGCCAGCATGTGCTGTTCCAGGCCGCCTCGTACGCGCAGGAGGTCCGGGTCCCATTCCAGGGTGTCGGGGACTTCGGCGAAACCCCGGTAGTGGAGTTCGTAGCAGAGGTACAGGGCGAGCTGGACGTCGTCGCCGAGCGGGGGCGCCGCGGCGATCGCCTCCGGTCCTGGCAGCGGGTGGCGCGCGCCGCGCAGATACGCGAGCACGGCGGCCGACAGCGGTCCGCGCGGGGGCGGCAGCTCCGGGGCCCGTTCCGCCGTGGGGCCGGGCGCCGGCACTGCCGCCCCGCGGTCGTTCGTGAGGGTCATGGCACCCGAGTACCCCTGCTCACCCACACCACTCCCGGCCTGCGGTGTTTCGCCCGACCCACGCCGGGGAACCCGGCCGACCACTCCCCCACCCCTTGGAGGACGCACCCATGCCGCGACACATGCCAGGGCGCATGATCGTGGACGAGTTCCGGGCCATCGGGGGTTCCGCACGCCGCGCCGTGTCGGTTCCCGGCCCCGAGCGGACCACAGCCGTGCAGGCGCTGAAGGCGGCCGCCGCGGCGATCGTGGCGTGGGCGCTCGCCGGCACATGGTGGAACGCGCCGATGGCGCTGCTCGCGCCGTGGACCGCGGTGGTCCTGGTGCACAGCACCGTGTACCGCTCGGTGCGCTCGGCCGCGCAGCAGTTCCTGGTCGTCGCGGCGGGCACGCTCATCGCGTCCGGGGCCATGGCACTCACCGAGAACGTGATGATCGGGATGGCGATCGCGCTTCCGCTCACCGTGCTCATCGGCTCGTACGGGCGCTTCGGCGACCAGGGCTGGTACGCGCCGAGCGCGGCCCTCTTCGTCCTGACGTACGGCTCGTACGGCCCCGCGGAGATCGGCCACCGGCTCATGGAGACCGTGCTGGGCGCGGTCGTCGGCGTCCTCGTCAACGCGCTCGTGCTGCCGCCCGTGCACACCAGCGACGTGCGGCGGCTGCGGGCCCAGGTGCCGGCGGACTGCGCCCGGCTGCTGCGGGAGATCGCGGACGGCATCGAGGACGGGTACGGCGCGGCCGACGCCGAGGAGTGGCACGGGCGGGCGCTGCGGCTCGGTGCCACGGTCGCCGAACTGCGTACCGCGCGGCACCGTGCGGACGAGAGCCGCCGGCTGAACCCCGGCCGCAGGCTGCGCCGCGGGCCGCCCGCCCCGCCGTCCCACGACATCCACTGGGAGCGGATCGCGGACCATCTCGCGGAGGCCCTGCGTTCACTGACGGAGGCGGCGCACGACACACCACCGTTCGCAGCACCTCCGCCGCAGGCGCTGCACGAGCTGGCCACGCTGCTGCGCTCGGCCGGTGAGGCGTGTGCCACGGACGCCGACCGGATCGGCCGTCCGGGCGGCGAGCAGGCCGCGGACGCGCTCGCCGAGGCGCGGGCGGCGGGCGACCGCATCGCCTCGCACCTGGCCGACCCGGCCGGCCGCGGCTTCGCCTCACTC
This sequence comes from Streptomyces sp. NPDC002790, assembly GCF_040295505.1. Taxonomy (NCBI): domain Bacteria; kingdom Bacillati; phylum Actinomycetota; class Actinomycetes; order Kitasatosporales; family Streptomycetaceae; genus Streptomyces; species Streptomyces sp. NPDC002790. The sequence continues at coordinate 55,554 of NZ_JBEOVM010000003.1, forward strand.
GGCGAACTGACCACGGCGACGACCCGCCTCCTGAACGACCTGTCGGCGGCGACGGATCACTCCGCCCAGGCCCCGGACGCCCTCTCCGGCACCGCGAAGTCGGTCAACACCCCGTAGTGATCACTGGCCTGAACCCCGTCGACCGGCTCGACGAGAAACCGCTCGCACGCTTGAGCAGCCCGTTCAGGGGGACTCGTGGGCCATGACCGAGAGTGCATCCGTCCAAGGTTCGTACTGGATCGAGTCCGCGCCGGGGCCGCGCTTCCCGCCGCTGGAGCGGGACGTGAACGTGGACGTCGCGGTGATCGGCGCGGGGATCGCCGGGCTGAGCACCGCGTGGGAGTTGACGCGGGCCGGGCTGAGTGTGGCGGTCCTGGAGGCGGGCCGGATCGCCGAGGGGGTCACCGGGCACACGTCGGCCAAGCTGTCCGCGCTGCACACGCTGACCTACGAACGGTTGCGGCGCACGCGGGGCGTCGAGGCCACCCGGTTGTACGCGCGCTCCCAGTCCGAGGCCGTGGAGCACGCCTTCGAGGTGGCCGAACTCCTCGGCATCGACTGCGAGTTGGAGCGCCGCGACGCCTACACCTATGCGACCGAGGGACAGCATCTGTCCGCGGTGCGGGCCGAGGCCGGGGCGGCGCAGGCCGCGGGGCTTCCCGCGTCGTTCGTGACGGAGACCGGCCTTCCGTTCCGCGTCGCGGGGGCGGTACGCGTCACGGGGCAGGCCCAGTTCCATCCGCGCAAATACCTGCTCGGGCTCGCCGAGGACCTGCGGGCGCGCGGCGCGCTGCTGCACGAGCACACGTCGGTGTTCGGCCTGGAGGAGGACGGTGCCTGCCACCTGACGGCCGAGACCGGGGCCCGGGTCACCGCGCGCGACGTGGTCGTCGCGACCCACTACCCCATCTTCGACCGGGCCCTGCTGTTCGCCCGGCTCGCGCCCCGCCGGGAGCTGGTGGTGGCGGCGCCGATCGACGCGGAGCGCGACCCGGACGGCATGTACATCACGCCGGAGGAGAACACCCGCTCAGTGCGCACCGCGCCCTACAAGGACGGGCAGCGGCTGCTCATCGTCACCGGCGAGAAGTTCACCCCCGGCACCGGGAACACCCCGCAGCGCCTGGAGCGCCTCGTGACCTGGGCCGAGAACCACTTCCCCGGCATCGAACCCGCCTACGGGTGGGCCACGCAGGACACGTTCCCCTGTGACACGACAGCGCTCGTGGGCCGCCTCCACCCGGCGGCCAAGCACACGTACGTCGCCACTGGCTTCGGCGGCTGGGGGCTGAGCGGCGGCATCATGGCCGGCCGGCTGCTCACCGCGCTCATCACGGGCCGTGAGGAACCCGAGTGGACGGGCCTCTACGATCCGCGCCGGGTGCGCTCGGTGCTGCGCGAGGCGCCCCGTTTCCTGAAGCACCAGGCGGACGTCGCCTACCACTTCGTGGGCGACCGGGTGCGGCCCCCGAGCGCGGGATCCGTCGACGAGCTGCAACCGGACTCCGGGGCGGTGCTGCGCACCAAGGGCGGGCGCGCGGCCGTCTACCGGGACGCCGACGGCAAGCTGCACGCCGTGTCCGCGCGCTGCACCCACCTGGGCTGCCTGGTCGCGTTCAACGCGACGGAGCGCGCCTGGGAGTGCCCCTGCCACGGCTCCCGCTTCGCCACGGACGGACAGGTCGTACAGGGCCCGGCCACCCGCGGCCTCGAGCAGCGCGACATCTGAACCCCCAGGCAACAAGGACGGGTCACCCCGTATGGATCGCCCCGTCACCGCCCCGTAGCGGCAATCCACTGCCACCCCGCCGCGCCGAAACGATTTCCGCTCCGATCGAGACCGCCGTCTCCTCCGGCGTACGGCCACCGATGTCGAGCCCTATCGGGGAGTGCAGGCGACCCAACTCGACCTCGCCCAGCCCGACTTCACGCAGCTTCGCCAACCGGTCCTCGTGCGTGCGCCGCGACCCCATCGCCCCGACATACGCGACCGGCAACCGCAACGCCACCTCCAGCAACGGCACATCGAACTTCGCGTCGTGCGTCAGCACACACAGCACGGTGCGCTCATCCGTGTCGGTCGAGCGGAGGTAGCGGTCCGGCCACTCCACGACCACCTCGTCCGCCTCCGGGAACCGCGCGGACGTGGCGAAGACACCGCGCGCGTCGCACAGCGTGACGTGGAAGCCGAGCAGCTTGCCGACCTTGACCAGCGCGCCCGCGAAGTCCACCGCACCGAACACGATCATCCGCGCGGGCGGCACACTCGACTCCACGAACAACGTGACGTCGCCCTCGCAGCGCGCCTTGCTCTCCGGCACCTCGCACAGCCCGGTACGGCCGAGGTCGAGGTAGGCGCGGGCCTGCGCCGCGAGCCCCGAGTCGTCGCCCTGCGTGAGACGCCCCTCGTGCGAGCCGTCGGGGCGGATCATCAACAGGCCGCCGGTGGACGGAAGTTCGCCCGGACCGTCGAGAATTCGCGCCAGCGCCACCGCCTCGCCGCGCGCCGCGACGGTGAGCGCCGTGACCACCGCCTCCCGCGACGGCGAGTCGAGCCGTACCGGTTCGACGTGCACCTCGACCTCGCCGCCGCAGGTCAGCCCCACCGCGAACGCGTCGTCGTCGCTGTAGCCGAACCGCTCACGCGCGGGCGCCCCGTCCGCCAGGGCCTGCACGCACAGTTCGTACACCGCACCCTCGACGCAGCCGCCGGACACCGAGCCGATGACCTCGCCCGCCGCGTCGACGGCGAGGGCCGCGCCGGGCGGCCGGGGCGCGCTGCCGCTCACCGAGACGACGGTGGCGACAGCGAACTCCCGGCCCTGCGCGGCCCATTCGCTCAGTTCGGCGGCCAGGTCAAGCATTGCGCTCCGTCTCGGCGAGCAGCACCCGATCCGGCCGCAGCGGCAGATCGCGGTGGCGTACCCCGGTCGCGTGCCACACGGCGTTGCCGATCGCGGCGGCCGTGCCGACGATGCCGATCTCACCGACGCCCTTGATGCCGACGGGGTCGTCCGGGTCGTTGTCGTCGACCCAGTGCGCCTCGATGGCCGGCACGTCCGCGTTGGCGGCGACGTGGTAGCCCGCGAAGTCGGCGCCGACGTGCCCGCCGTCCGCCGCGTCCCGCACGGCCTCCTCGTGCAGCGCCATGGAGATGCCCCACGTCATGCCGCCCACCAACTGGCTGCGCGCGGTGAGCGGGTTGATGATGCGGCCCGCGGAGAAGACACCGAGGAGGCGCCGCACGCGGACCTCGCCGCTCGCCACGTCCACGGCGACCTCGGCGAACTGCGCGCCGTAGGAGTAGCGCTCCTTCTGTGCGAGGGCGCCGACCAGTTCGGTGGTGTCGGTGCGGACCGTGAGGCCCTCGGTCGGAACCGCGGCGGTCGGCGACAGCCGGTCGCGCAGTTCGCGACTGGCCGCCATCACGGCCCAGCCCCACGAGCGCGTGCCCATCGAGCCGCCCGACAGCCACGCCTGCCCGAAGTCGCTGTCGGCGATCCGTACCCGCACCAGGCCCTGGTCGACGCCGAGTTCGTCGGCGGCGATCTGGGTCAGCGCGGTGCGGGCTCCCGTACCGACGTCCGCTGCCGTGATCCGGACCGTGAACGTACCGTCGTGCTCGGCGGTGACGGATGCCGTGGACGGGGCAACACCGGACGGGAACGAGCAGGCGGCGACGCCCGTGCCGAGCAGCCAGCGGCCCTCGCGGCGCACGCGCGGTCGCGGGTCGCGGCCCTCCCAGCCGAAGCGGCGCGCGCCGTCCTCGTAGCAGCCGAGGAGGTTGCGGCTGCTGAAGGGCAGCCCCGAGACGGGACCGACATCCGGCTCGTTGCGCACGCGCAGCGCGACCGGGTCCATGCCGAGCTTCTCGGCGAGTTCGTCGAGCGCCGACTCCACGGCGTACGAGCCGGGGGCCTCGCCGGGCGCCCGGACGAACGTCGGGGTCGGCAGGTCCACGGGCACCACGCGGTTCACGGAGAGGTGTGCTTCGGACGCGTACATCACGCGCCCGTATCCGGCGCTCGCCTCGACGAACTCGCGGATGTTCGACGTCAGCGACTGCGCGTCGTGTCCGAACGCGCGAAGGCGTCCGTCGGCGTCGGCGCCGAGCCGCATCCGCTGCGTGGTGGGGCTGCGGTAGCCGGTGAGCGCGAAGACCTGACGGCGCGTCATGGTGAGCCGGACGGGGCGCTGGAGTTCGGTCGCGGCCATCACGGCGGCGATGTGGTGCGCCGCCACGAGCTTGCCGCCGAAGGCGCCGCCGACGTGTTCCGAGCGGACGTGCACGGCGGACGGGTCGAGCGAGAAGGTCTGCGCGAGCTGGTCGGCGACCGCCCTGCTGCCCTGGTTGGCATCGTGCACCTCCAGGCGCCCGTCCTCCCAGCGCACGGTCACCGCGTGCGGCTCCATGGCCGTGTGGTGCGCTTCGGGGGTGGTGTACCGCTCGTCCACGACGGCGGCGGACGCGGCGAGTTCGGCCTCCAGGTCGCCCTTGGCGGCCTCCGAACCCTCGGGGGTGTAGGTGCCGGGCCGGTCGGCCTCGAAGGCTATGTCGTGCGGCTCGACGTCGTACTCGACGACGAGCGCCTCCGCGGCCTCCCGGGCCTGCTCGGGCGTCTCGGCGACGACGAGAGCGACGGGCCATCCGGCGTGCAGCACCTGGTCGTGCTGGAAGACGTGCAGGATGCCGTCGGGCGGCCCCATCAGGGTGAGGTAGTCGGTGTTGATGCGCGGCGCGTTGCCGTGGTGCATGACGGCGAGGACGCCGGGCATGGCACGCACGGCCTCTTCACCGACCGAACGGACCCGGCCGCGCGCCACGGTGGACAGCACGAGCCAGCCGTGCGCGAGGTCGGTGAACGGGAACTCGCCCGCGTACCGGGCGGCTCCCGTGACCTTCTCGCGCCCCTCGACGCGGCTGCGTCCGACACCCACCGACTCCGATTTCGTCGTGCCGGCCGCTGTGGTGGTGGTCGTCATCGGGTGGCCTCCGAGGCGAGTTCGGTGAGCAGCGCAACGATCAGATTGCGCATCAGGGGCACCTTGTACGTGCTGTCGGGCAGCGGCTTCGCCGCGGCGAGTTCCGCGTCGGCGGCGGCCGCGAACGTCGCGCCCTCGGCGGGCTGTCCGATCAGCGCCGCCTCGGCGGCACGGGCCCGCCAGGGCCGCGAGGCGACCGCGCCGAGCGCGATCCGCGCGTCCCGTACGACACCGTCCTGTACGTCGACGGCCGCGGCGACCGAGCCGATGGCGAAGGCGTACGAGGCGCGCTCGCGGACCTTGCGGTACGTCGAGTTGGCGGCGACGGGCGCGGGCGGCAGGGCGACCGCGGTGATGAGCGCGCCGGCCGGGAGTCCGGTCTCCAGGTGCGGAGTGTCACCGACGGGCCGATAGAAGTCGGCGAGCGCCAACTCCCCCTTCCCCTCGGCGGTTTCGTACTCGACGACGGCGTCGAACGCGGCGAGCGCGACACCCATGTCGGACGGGTGCACGGCGACGCAGTGCTCGCTCGCGCCGAGGATGGCGTGATTGCGGTGCTCACCCTCGATGGCCGGGCAACCGCTGCCGGGCTCCCGCTTGTTGCACGGCTTGCTGACGTCGGTGAAGTAGCCGCAACGGGTGCGCTGCAGCAGATTCCCGCCGACGGTGGCCATGTTGCGCAGCTGCCCGGAGGCACCGGCGAGCACGGCCTGCGCCAACGCCGGGTAGCGGAGCCGCACTTCGGGGTGGGCGGCGAGGTCACTGTTGGTGACGGTGGCACCGATCCGAAGCCCACCGCCAGCGGTCAACTCAACGCGATCCAGCGGAAGTTCCCGTACGTCGACGAGGCGCGCGGGGCGCTCCACGCCGATCTTCATCAGGTCGACGAGGTTGGTGCCGCCGCCGAGGAAGCGTGCCTCGGGGTCGGCGCCGAGCACCGCGACCGCGCCCGACACATCGGACGCCCGCTCATATCCGAACTCCCTCACGCCACGGTCTCCTTCGCGTCGTCGGCGGCGTGCGCGGCCGCGTGGGCGACCGCTTGCACGATCGACACGTAGGCGCCGCAGCGGCACAGGTTTCCGCTCATCCGTTCCCTGATCTCTTCGGGGGTCAGCGGCTTCGGGACGACCCCGGGCCGCACGTCGCCGGTGGCCGCGGACGGCCAGCCCGCGGCGTGCTCTTCGATGACGGCGATGGCCGAACAGATCTGACCGGGTGTGCAGTAGCCGCACTGGTAGCCGTCGAGCTCGACGAACGCCTCCTGCACCGGGTGCAGTTCACCGTCCGGGCCCGCGACGCCCTCGATGGTGGTGATCTCGCGGTCCTCCGAGGCGACCGCGAGCTGCAGACAGGCCACGGTCCTGCGCCCGTCGACGAGCACCGTGCAGGCGCCGCACTGCCCCTGGTCGCAGCCCTTCTTCGTGCCGGTCAGATCGAGCCGCTCGCGCAGGGCGTCGAGCAGTGTGGTGCGGTGATCGACGGGAAGCGTGTGCTTCTCCCCGTTGATGTTCAAGGTGACGACGCTGGACGTAGCGGACACGGTCGTGCCGCCGATGTCAGCTGGGGGCATGTGTGCAGCCTTCTTTCGCGTGTCTGATGCGTGGAGAATCGGCGCTGTACGCAAGGTGGGACGCGGACCGGGCATGGGTGCGGTGGGAGCCCGCACCCACTATGGTGTGGACTCTAACCGGACAACTGTCCGCTCTACGGGACACGAACGTAGTGGACAACTGTCCGCCCAGCAAGCACTATTCCCCGCCACGGCCGAAGAGAGGAGAATTCGCGTGGGGCACGCCAAGAAGCCTGCCGCGCTGCGCTCGGACGCGCAGCGCAATCGCGACCGCATCCTCGAGGTGGCCCTGGCCGAGCTGACGCGCTCCGCGGACACGCCGCTCAGCGCGATCGCGAAGAAGGCGGGCGTCGGGCAGGGCACGTTCTACCGCAACTTCCCGAGCCGCGAGGCGCTGGTCCTCGAGGTGTACCGCTACGAGGTGGAGCAGGTCGCCGACGCGGCCTGCGAGTTGCTGTGCTGCCGGCCGCCGGAGCGGGCCCTGCGCGAGTGGATGGACCGGCTCGCCCAGTACGCGATGGCCAAGGCGGGCCTCGCGGACGCGCTCCGCGAGGCGACGAGCGCGCGCGGCACGATGAAGCAACTGGCCCACGGCCCCCTGACCCAGGCGGTGACCCACCTCCTGGAAGCAAACGAGCAGGCAGGCACCATCCGCCCCGGCATCACCCCGGACGATTTCATGCTGGCCATCGCAGGCCTCTGGCTGATCGACCCACACGGGGCGTGGCAGGAACGGGCGGGCCGCCTACTGGACCTGGTGATGGACGGCCTTCGGGCAGGAGCACCATCACACCCATGCCCCCATTCAAGCCCCCGCGGCGATTGAGCCATTCAAGCCCCGCCGCCGCCTGAGCCTTTCAACCCTGCCGCCGTCTGAGCCTTTCAGCCCCGCCGGCGCTTGAGCCCATTCAAGCCCCGCCGGCGATTGAGGCGCGGGGTCCGGGGCGGAGCCCCGCGACCGGAGGACGGTCCACCGCACACGGCCCGGTGACTCAGGACCGCTTCCGCGGCTTGTTCTTCGCCGGCTTATTCGCACTCCGCTTCGACTGCGGCCTACCGTCCTGCCGGATGCGCCCCGGCTTCACGTAGGGCTTCTTCCCCGGCTGCTGCTTCTTCTTCTCGGACCTCTCCGGCTCCGCCTGCGCACGCCCCCGCGTACTGTTCACGGTCCGCCCCCGCACGATGCCGATGAAGTCCTCGACCCGCCCCGTGGTCCGCTCCTCGGGCCAGGCCAGCACCACGCTCGACTCCGGCGCATCCGTGACCGTGCGATACGTGAGGTCACGGCGGTGGTGCAGACGGGCAAGCGACATCGGGACGACGAGCACGCCCACACCCGCCGCGACCAGCTCGACGGCGTCGGCCGTCGTGGCGGGTCGCTCGAAGGCCGGCTGCCCGGGCGGCCGCTCCCAGCCGAGCACGTCGTCCAGCGGATGCTGCACGATCTCGTCGGCGAGGTCGGCGAGGGTGACCTCGTCCGCGGCGGTCACGAGATGGTCCTTGGGGACCACGACCACGGTCTGCTCGGTGTAGAGCGGGATCGCGCTGAAGTACTCGCGGTCGACGGGCGGCCGCAACAGACCCGCGTCGGCATCCCCGCGGCGCAGCACGTCGGCCACCTCGGCCGCGGCCACCTGCACGAGGTCGAGCGAGACGTCGGGCAGGCGCTCACGCCAGATCCGCACCCACTTGGCGGGGGTGGCCCCGGGAACGTAGGCCAGGCGGAAGCCGGGCTCTGCGGGCGGTTCGGGGGCTTCTTGCGTGCCGGTCACGGGGCAAGGCTACCCGTCGTGGTCGGCGGGCCCCGTCGCGCTCGATACCCTTGACCTCATGAGTTCGCATCAGAACGCCCAGACCATGAAGCCCGCGACCGCGGCCAAGAAGCTGGGTGTGTACCTCGAGGCCACGCCCGCCGAGTTCCAGGAGGGCGTCGTCTCGCGCGCCGAGCTGTCCGCGCTGCAGGCCGAGCCGCCGCAGTGGCTCGCCGATCTGCGTGAGAGTGGCCCGCACCCGCGTCCCGTGGTGGCGCAGAAGCTGGGTGTCTCCATCGCGGGTCTGGCCCGTGGCGGTGTCACGGAGGCGCTGACCACGGAGCAGATCGAGGCGATCAAGGCCGAGAACCCGGAGTGGTTGCAGGTGGAGCGGGCCACGCAGGCGGATGTCCGCAAGGAGAATGTGCGGGTCAAGAAGCTTCACGCCGAGCAGGCGGAGCAGCGGGCGCGGCGCGAGTCCTGATCCCGGCGGGGGCGTTGCGGTCACCGTTCGGCCCGCGCCCCACCGCACGGGGCTGCGCCCCGGACCCCGCGCCTCAAACGCCGGCGGGGCTGGAAAGATCGGGGCTCTGCCCCGTACCCCGCTGCTCAATCGCCGCAGGGGCTTAAATTCCCCACTCAGCTCACGGCGCCCCGTCGCGTACGAGGACCACGGCGTAACGGCAGTCGTGCGTCGCGGAGTTGGCGAAGACGCAGGGCGCGGGTGGGCCCAGTTCGACCGTGTCGCCCGGGTCGAGTTCGTGCACCACGTCGCCCTCGCGGAACGTGAGGTGTCCTTCGAGGACCCAGATGATCTGGCGGTGGAACGCGAACGCCGCGGCCGGATACGGGACCTCGGCCCCGGCCGGCAGCCGGACCTCCGCCACCTCCGCGGGGAAGGCGGGCCCGGACACCTGCCGTCGTACGTACCCGGTCTCCGGGTCGTGCCACCGCGGCGCCTCCTGCGCACGCCGGACCCGCTCCCCGGAGGGCACCGGCTCCGGGTCGAGCAGCATCGCCACGCTCAGCCGGAACGCCGCCGACAGCTTCCCGAGGATCACGGCGCTCGGACTGCTCTCGCCGCGCTCGATCCGGTGGATCATCGCCCGCGACACCCCGGACTCCCCGGCCAGCTCCGCCAGGGTCCAATGACGCCGGTCCCGCTCCACGCGAATCCGGGCGCCGATGCGCTCCACCAGGGGGTCTACGATATTGGACATGGTTCTACGATACGAGACGCCGGCCCCGGCGGTGAAGGTCCGCCCGGCCCACGAGGACGACCTGTACACCGTCCTCGCCATCCGCAACCACGCCATCGAGCACGGCACGGCGCTGTGGACGGACACCCCGCAGTCCCGCGAGGAGGGCGCGGCCTGGCTGGGCGCGCACCTTGAGCGCGGTTCGGCGTACGTGGCGGAGCTCGGCGGCGCGGTCGTCGGGTTCGGTGTCTACGGGCCCTGGAAGGCGTACTCCGGGTTCCGGCACACCGTGGAGAACTCGGTGTACGTCACCGGGGGCCACCAGGGAGCCGGTATCGGCTCCGCCCTCCTGACGACGCTCGTCGACTCGGCCACCGCCGCGGGCCTGCACGTCATGATCGCCGGGATCGAGTCGGGCAACGCGGCCTCGATCCGTCTGCACGAACGGCACGGCTTCGAGCACGCGGGAACGGTGCGCGAGGTGGGCACCAAGTTCGGCCGCTGGCTCGACCTGACCCTCATGCGGCGACAGCTGAGCAGCTGAGCCGACCGGCCACGGCTGCTGCCCAAAGCGGACACGACGCCGGCTCTGCCGTCACGTCGACCGCCCGCTCACCCTGTAGCCACACGTCACCCGACTCGCCCCTCGTGTTTGGGGTGGGTCGGCCCGGCGACCCGGCACGATGGCCACAAGGGCTCTTCGTGCGCGGCCGGACCGGGCGACAGACTGGCGGCGCCCGAGCACACTGCCGCTACTGATGGAGCTGCCATGGCGAAGGATCTGTCCAAGCACCAGGCCGCCGCGCTCGACGCACACTGGCGGGCCGCCAACTATCTCGCGGCGGCCCAGATCTACCTCCTCGACAACCCTCTGCTCACCGAGCCGCTCACCCCCGAGCACATCAAACCGCGCCTTCTCGGCCACTGGGGCACCTCCCCGGGCCTCAACCTCGTGCACACCCACCTCAACCGTGTCATCAAGGAGCGCGACCTCGACGCCCTGTGCGTCTGGGGTCCGGGACACGGCGGGCCCGCCGTGCTCGCCAATTCCTGGCTGGAAGGGTCGTACTCGCAGACGTATCCGGACGTCTCGCGGGACGCCGCAGGGATGGGGCGGCTGTTCAAGCAGTTCTCCTTCCCCGGCGGGGTGCCGAGCCATGTCGCGCCCGAGACGCCCGGCTCGATCCACGAGGGCGGCGAGCTCGGCTACTCCCTCGCGCACGCCTACGGCGCCGCCCTCGACAACCCGGACCTGCTCGTCGCCTGTGTGATCGGCGACGGCGAGGCGGAGACCGGGCCGCTCGCGACGTCCTGGCACGCGAACAAGTTCCTCGACCCGGCGCACGACGGGGCCGTACTGCCGATCCTGCACCTCAACGGCTACAAGATCGCCAACCCGACCGTGCTCGCCCGCATCCCCGACGCCGAGCTCGACGAGCTGCTGCGCGGGTACGGGCACGAGCCTCTGCACGTGACCGGCGACGATCCGCTGCGCGTGCACCGCGACCTGGCCCGCACCATGGACCAGGCCCTTGACCGCATCGCCCGCATCCAGCGCGAGGCCCGCGAGGGGAAGACGAAGGAGCGCCCGCGCTGGCCGATGATCGTGCTGCGCACGCCGAAGGGCTGGACGGGCCCGAAGGACGTGGACGGCGAACCCGTCGAGGGCACGTGGCGCTCCCACCAGGTGCCGCTGCCCGGCGTCCGCGAGAACCCGGACCACCTGCGGCAGTTGGAGGAGTGGCTGCGCTCCTACCGCCCCGAGGAACTCTTCGACGCCGAGGGCCGCCCCACCCGGCAGGTCCTCGACTGCGTGCCCGAGGGCACCCGGCGCCTGGGTGCCACGCCGCACGCCAACGGCGGGCTGCTCACCCGCAAGCTGCCGCTCGCCCCGCTGGAGCGCTTCGCGGTGCCCGTCGACAAGCCGGGCACCGCGCTCCACGAGCCCACCCGTGTGCTCGGCGACCTGCTGGCCCAGGTCATGCGGGACACCGCGGACCGCCGCGACTTCCGCATCGTCGGCCCCGACGAGACCGCGTCCAACCGCCTCGAAGCCGTCTACGACGCCACCGGTAAGGCCTGGCAGGCGGGAACGCTCGACACGGACGAGCACCTGGCGCGCGACGGCCGGGTCATGGAGGTGCTGTCGGAACACCTGTGCCAGGGCTGGCTGGAGGGCTACAACCTCACCGGCAGGCACGGCCTGTTCTCCTGCTACGAGGCGTTCGTGCACATCGTCGACTCGATGGTCAACCAGCACATCAAGTGGCTGAAGACATCAAGGGAGTTGTCCTGGAGGGCGCCGCTGCCCTCACTCAACTACCTGTTGACCTCACACGTGTGGCGCCAGGACCACAACGGTTTCTCGCACCAGGACCCCGGCTTCGTCGACCACGTCCTCAACAAGAGCCCCGACGTCGTACGGGTGTATCTGCCGCCGGACGCGAACACGCTGCTTTCGGTCGCCGAGCACGTGCTGCACAGCCGGGACTACGTCAATGTCGTGGTGGCCGGGAAGCAGCCGACCTTCGACTGGCTGTCGCTCGACGATGCCCGCGCCCACTGCGCGCGCGGCGCCGGGGTGTGGGAGTGGGCGGGCACCGAGGACGGCAGCCGCGAGCCCGATGTCGTCCTGGCGTGCGCGGGAGACGTGCCGACGCAGGAAGTCCTCGCGGCGGCGGGCCTGTTGCGCACGCATCTGCCGGAGCTCGCGGTGCGTGTCGTCAACGTCGTCGACATGACGCGGCTGCTGCCCAAGGGTGAACACCCGCACGGCATGCCGGACTCCGAGTACGACGCGCTGTTCACGGCCGACAAGCCGGTGATCTTCGCGTACCACGGCTACCCGTGGCTGATCCACCGCCTCGCGTACCGCCGCACCGGCCATGCCCACCTGCACGTACGCGGCTACAAGGAGTCGGGCACCACGACCACGCCGTTCGACATGGTCGTGCGCAACGACCTGGACCGCTACCGCCTGGTCATGGACGTCATCGACCGGGTGCCGGGGCTCGCCGTGCGGGCCGCGGCGGTGCGCCAGACGATGGCCGACACCCGCACGCGGCACCACGCGTGGATCCGCGAGCACGGCACGGACCTCCCCGAGGTCGCGAACTGGTCGTGGACGGGATGAGGGCCAGCAGAATCCCTGGGGCCCTCAACTCTGGTCGTTCGTAAACCAGTTGGCGAGTTCGGGCGACACGCGCGGCACCGTCACCGGCTGCCCGTCCGCCCGCAGGGACTCGGTGGCGGCGACGCCCGCCGCCACCGCCTCGCGGGCCGCCACGGGGCTGGTGTCGGTGGCGCCGCCCTCGCGCACGAAGCGCAGGAACTCGGCGACGAGCAGCGGGTCGGAGCCGCCGTGCCCGCCCTCGCCGGGTGCGGGCATCGGGACGACGAGGTCGGCTTCGGCGCGGTAGCCGCTGCGCCGCTTCCAGACGCGGACCTCCGCGGTCTCGCCGTGGTCGCCGAAGTTCTCCAGGCGGCCCTCGGTGCCGATGACGGTGTAGTTGCGCCAGTAGTCGGGTGTGTAGTGGCACTGCTGGTAGCTGGCGTGGATGCCGCCTTCGAGGCGCATCACCATCATGGAGAGGTCCTCGACGTCGACGACCGGGTTGAGGCCGGTGAGGGACTTCGGGGGCCAGTTGTTCTCGGGGTCGTACCAGTCGGGCATGGTGGCGCCGGGCGCCTGCCCCGAGCGGTCGGCGATGTCCCCGTACACGGTGAGGCCGCCGAGCGCGGTGACCCGCTCCGTGTAGGCGCCGGCCAGCCAGTGGATGACGTCGAGGTCGTGGGCGCCCTTCTGGAGGAGGAGTCCTGTGGTGTTGCGGCGGTCGGCGTGCCAGTCCTTGAAGTAGAAGTCGCCGCCGTGGCCCACGAAGTGGCGGCACCACACGGCCTTGACCTCGCCGATCTCGCCGCGCTCGATGAGTTCGCGCATGACGCGGACCACGGGCATGTGCCGCATGTTGTGACCCACGTAGAGCCGGGAGCCGGAGGTGCGGGCGGCCTCAAGGACGCGGTCGCAGCCCTCGGTGGTGATGGCGAGGGGCTTCTCGACGAAGACGGCGACACCGGCTTCGAGGAGGTCGACCGCGAGTTCCTCGTGGGTGTGGTCCGGGGTGATGACGAAGACGGCGTCGAGGTCCTCGGCATCGAGCATGGCCCGGTGGCCCTCGTAGGTGTGCACGTCGGCGCCGAACCACTCGCGGGCCCGGTCGAACATGCCGGGCGCGGTGTCGGCGACGGCCACCACGGCGGAGCCCTCGCCGGGGTGGTGGGCTTCGCGGGCGACGGTGGCGCGCAGTCCGAGACCGATGACACCGAGGCGGAGTTCGCGGGTGTGTACGGGGGTGCCGTGCGTCTCTTGCGTACGGATGTCCGTGGTCATGTCTGGTCAGCCCTTCATGCCGGAGAAAGCGATGCCTTGGATGAACTGGCGCTGCATCGCGACGAACACCACGATCACCGGAAGCGTGGCGAGCAGGGACCCCGCCATCAGCACCGGGTACTCGGTGAGGTGGGCGCCCTGGAGCGAGGCGAGGCCCGCCGACAGCGGCATCTTGGCCGGGTCGGTGTTGACGATGAGCGGCCACATCAGGTCGTTCCAGGACCAGAGGAACGTGAGGATGCCGAGCGCGAGAAGCCCGGGGCGGGCGAGCGGCAGCGCGATGCGCCAGAAGACGGTGAAGGGGTTGGCACCGTCGAGCCGGGCCGCTTCCTCCACCTCCTCGGGCAGTCCCATGAAGAACTGGCGGAGCAGGAAGGTGCCGAACGCGGAGAACATGCCGGGGACGACGAGCGCCTGCATGGAGTCGAGCCAGCCGAGGCTCTGCATGATCTGGTACTGCGGCAGCAGGAAGAGCTGGCCGGGCACCATCAGGACGGCGAGGAAGCCCAGGAAGATCGGGCCGCGTCCGGGGAAGCGGATGCGGGCGAAGGCGTACGCGGCCATCGAGCACAGCAGGATCTGTGCGGCGGTCCGCAGCAGCGCCATGATCGTCGTGTTCACGAACTGCGTCCCGAACGGGACGCCGTCGAAGACCTTGACGTAGTTCGAGAAGTCCCAGTGCGCGGGCAGGATCGTCGGCGGTACGCGCACGGACTCGCCGAAGCTCTTGAACGAGGTCAGCAGCTCCCACAGCAGCGGGAACACGGTGATCACGGCGCCGAGCACGAGCAGGACGTGGGCGGGCCAGATCCGTCCCTGTCGGGTGTCCGTCTTACGCATAGTGGACCCACTTCTTCTGCAGCCGGAACTGGACGGCGGTCAGCGCCATGATGAGGACGAACAGGACGCACACGATGGCCGCGCCGTAGCCGCGCTGGTTGTCGAAGAACGCCTTCTGGAAGAAGAGCATCACCACTGTCTGACCCTCGCCGTAGGCCGGGTTCTGCAGCGCGTTCTGTGTGTTGGCGCCGAGCATCAGGTAGACGAGGTCGAAGACCTGGAGCGACTGGATCACCGAGAGCACGGTGGTGAAGAACAGTGTGGGGCTCATCAGCGGGAGGGTGACCGAGACGAACTGCCGTACGCGGCCCGCGCCGTCGAGGGCGGCGGCCTCGTAGTAGTCGCCGGGGATGGACTGCAACCCGGCGAGCAGCAGGATCATGTTGTAGCCGACGGTCATCCACACGCCGACGACGGCGACCGCGAAGCGGATGGTGCCCGGGTCGGACACCCAGTGGGTGCCGTCGATGCCGATCGTGGACAGCGCGTGGTTGAGGATGCCGGCGTCGCCGTTGTAGAGCCAGCGCCAGACGACGGCGACCGCGGCGGGCATCGTGACGACCGGGAGGAAGTAGAGGGTCCGGTAGATGCCGGTGCCGCGCAGCCCCTTCAGGTTGAGCAGCACGGCGATCACCATGGAGAGCGGGATGCCGAGGAGGACGAGTCCGGTGTAGATGGCGGTGTTGCCGAGGGACTGCCAGAACTCCGGGTCGCCGACGAGGGTGCGGTAGTTGGCGGCGCCGATCCAGGTCGTCCCGCCGAAGGGGCCCCATTCGGTGAGGCTGTAGTACACCGTCTGCACCACGGGCCACAGGTAGAAGACGGCGAGGCCGAGCCCGGCGGGGGCGATGAGGGCGTAGCCCCACCACTTGTCGCGGTGCTGGAACCGGCGCTCGCGGCGCTTCAACTCCTTGTTGTTCAACGGTTGTTGGTGGCTGCGTTGCGCGGGAACCGCCGCTTTCGGCTGCGTGTCGACGCTCATCAGGCCCTGCCCTTCCTCTCCTGCGCGAGCAGCTGGTTCATGGCGTCCGCGAGGGAGTCGGTGGCGGATTCGAGGCTCTCGACACCGCTCCACGCCTTGGCGAGCCACATCTGTTCCTTGTGCTGCCAGGCCGCGCTGTTGGCGGAGCTGGGATACAGCACCGCGTCGTCGAGCGCGTCCAGGTGCACCTGGAGGTTGAAGTGCGGCATTCCGGCGGCCCATGGCTGCGCGGTGCCGTTGCGGGCGGGGATCGCGGTGCCGTACTTGCCCTGGAGGAGGGAGATGCGTTCGGTGCCGAGGAAGCGGACGAAGTCGCGGGCGAGTTCGGGGTTGGGCGTGCGGGCGTAGACGACGTTGGCGAGGCCGTGCAGCACGCCTGCGCGGTGCTTCCCCTTGGGTATCGGCGCGACGTCGATCTTGGCCCGCAGCTCGCGGTCGGTGTGGAAGGTCGCGGCGTTGTAGGACGCCTCGTAGGTCATGGCCAGCGTGCCCGACTGGAACATCTGGGTGGGGTCGGTGTCGGCCATCTGCTGGAGGGTGGGCGAGCTGCGGTACCGGTGGATCAGGTCGATCCACAGCCGCAGCCCGTCGCGGGTCTTCTCGTCGGCGTATCCGGATTGCTGCTTGTCGGCGGAG
The DNA here is from genome assembly GCF_040295505.1 of Streptomyces sp. NPDC002790. Lineage (NCBI taxonomy): Bacteria > Bacillati > Actinomycetota > Actinomycetes > Kitasatosporales > Streptomycetaceae > Streptomyces > Streptomyces sp. NPDC002790. The sequence continues at coordinate 71,908 of NZ_JBEOVM010000003.1, forward strand.
ATGACCCATCCGCCGGCCTGCGGGATGGAGTCGTAGTAGTTCTCCTGGGCGCGGACGGGCGCCCCCACCCCGTAGATCCCGCGCTTGCGGTCGGTGAGCCGCTGCGAGTTCTCGATGAGGTCCTGCCAGGTCCAGTGGGCGTCCGGATACGGCACCTTGGCCCGGTCGAAGAGCTCCTTGTTGTACCAGAGGGCGACGGTGTCGAAGTCCTTCGGAGCGCCGTACTGGGTGCCCTTCCAGCGGTACAGGGAGACCAGTTCGGACGGGAAGTCGTCGGTGCGGAGCACGGCGTCGTCGCCGCCGGTGTCCAGGGGGAGCAGCTGCCCTGCGTCGGCGTACATGCCGAAGTTGGGCCCGTTCATCCAGAACACGTCGGGTGCGGCGCCGCCGGTGCAGGCGGTGCGCAGCTTCGTCCAGTACGTCCCGTTCGGGGTCAGCTGGACGTCGACGCTCACGCCCGGCCGGGACCGCTCGAAGGCGCGGGCCGCGCGCTGCATGGCGGGCAGTTGGTAGACGTCCCAGACGCCGTACGTGAGGTGGCCGCGCCGCGAATCGCCGCCCTTGGCCATAGAGGCATTCGACGAGGAGGGACCGCAGCCGGACGTGAGCGGCGCTGCCGCGAGTGTCGTGGCGGCCGCGGCGAGGAGAGAGCGCCTGCGCACAGGGAGCCTTCCTGGTGAAGAGTCGACCGGAATGCAAGGACGCTATTTGCTCGAAGTTGATGGGTCAAGGCTTGTTTCGATCACCTTTACGCAAATGTGGGATCGGGCCAGGGGAATCCGGGCACGCGAAAGCCCCGCCCGGGTGGGGCGGGGCCCGTCTTCCGGTCCGGTTAGGTCACCAGCGCATGCGTACGTCCTCGGCCCAGCCCAGCAGTTCCCGCACGGCGATCTCGGTGCCGTCGTCGGTGCGCACGTGGCCGTCGTAATGGCCGAAGCGTTGGTCGGTGTGGTTGGCGAGCAGCCCGAGGTCCGTGTGGGAGGACCGGTTGTGGAACGGCGTGAACGTCAGGTCGACCTGCTCCGACGCGGTCGTGCGGATGCTCCAGGGAGCGAGCGGGTCGGTGGTCGACCAGCGCCAGTCCAGCTCCTCCCCGATCTTCGTGAGCCGGCCGTCCACGCACAGCCCGTTCTCGGTGGAGCCGGTGCCCGCGGTCCACCGGCCGCCGAATTGCAGGCCCAGCGTGTGTCCGTCCGAGCGTCCGGAGGCGGCGCCCCAGTTCCAGTCGACGGTGCGCGGCCAGCGCCCGCGCCCGTGGTCGAGCACGGCCCAGCTCTCGCCCTCGCCGAACTCCAGCCGCTCACCGCCGATCCGGACCCGTCCCGTCGCGGGCAGCGCGGTCTGCTTCGAGGTGTACTGGAACCGCCGCGCGCCCCACGGCACGACGACACTCAGCGACTCATGGTCCTTCGGCCGCGCGACCAGCAGGTCGATGTCGACCGGGAGCCGGTCGGGCGTGAGGCACCGGCCGCGCAGCCGGACGCCGCCCTCCTCGTCGCGGATCTCGATCCGCACCTTGCCGCCGGTCGGCCGGGCGGGCCCGACCACCACGTCCGGTACGCCCGGGGCCCCCGCCACCCGGTCCGGCAGCCGCACCCCGCGCCCGAGCGGAACGACGGCGGCGCGCTCGAACTCCCGCCCCTGCGCCCCGAATTCGAGCAGATAGACGGAGTTGAGGGCGATGAAGTCCAGGTCGCTCACGGTCAGCGCGACGAGATGCGTCGGCGTGGTCACGCACCAGTGCTCCCAGCGCTTGGTCCGCCCCCACCCGCGCAGATTGGCGCGGTGCACGGGCGTCCTCGACCAGCCGACCGCCGCCTGGTCGAGGCTGCCGTCGGGGTGGCACAGGTCCACCGGATCCACGATTTCCCGCTCGTGCGTCACCATCCGTGGAGCCTACATCCAGGTGGTGTGTCACCCGGCGCGGGCGACGTGCGTCCCGGCGCCCGGCCCGACAGTGCCCGGCAGGAGTGCGGGTCCCCCGCCCCGGGAGGGCGTTGTCATGACGATCACGGATGCCGCCCGGCCCCTGGCGGGCCGGATCGTGCAGCAGCTGGTGCACGTCACCATCCTGGACATGGCGACGCGGCTCGCCGCGCAGGCGTTCCTGGCCGCCCTGCCGATGCTCATCGCCCTCGCCTCGTTCTGTCCGCAGGTGGTACGGGATGAACTCCTGCGCTCGCTGCGTACGTTGACCGGGACGTCCGGGGCGGTGGCGCGGCAGGCCGAGGAGGTGACCGGGGGCGGTGATGCCGCGCTGCACAGTTGGGGCGCGGCCGGTGTGCTGGTGGCGCTGCTCTCCGCCACCGCGTTCACCCGGGCCCTGCAACGGCTGTGCGAGCGCGCCTGGGACGTGTCCCACTCCGGGGTCAGGTTGGTGGCGTGGCGGTGGGCGGTGTGGCTGCTCGTGTGGGTGGTGATGCTGATCGTGCAGGGCACGCTGCACCGGGCGTTCGGCGCGGGCGTGCTCCTCGGCTACCCCTTGCAGTTCGCGGCGGCCGCGCTGATGTGGTGGTGGACCCAGCATCTGCTGCTCGCCGGGCGGGTGCCGTGGCTGCCGCTGCTGCCGGGGGCGCTGCTGACCGCGGCGGGAGTCGTCGCGTTCTGTGGGGCGTCGGGGCTGTGGCTGCCGCATGCGCTGCGGATGAGTGTGGAGCGCTACGGGGCTCTCGGTTCGGTGTTCACGGTGCTGTCCTGGCTGATCCTGTTCTTCACCATGGTGGTGTTCGGCGTGGCCGTCGGACGCGTCTTGGCCGAGGAGGAGTTCCTGCGGCGCCGGCTCGGCGGCACGACGGTCACCGGGTCACGCTGACTCCACGGTCACCCTGCCGTCCCGCGCGGCGGCGGCGAGCGCCTTGTGGTCGCGCTCGTTCTGGTCGGCGTAGGCCTCCGCGAAGCGGGCGAGTGCCTGGTCGAAGCGGTCGGAGCGGCCCAGGTAGGCGGCGATGGCGACGCGGTCGCCCGAGCGGGCGTGGGCGCGGGCCAGCGTCGCGCCGCAGGCCCGGCCGAACAGGCCCATGACGCGCGGGGACATCAGATCCGCCTGCGGAATCACCTTCCAGTCCCTCAACTGCCGTACATAGAAGTCACGTTGGCGGCCGTCGAGGCCCTCCACCCGCTCCCAGCCGAGGAACATGTCGCCGGCCGCCTGCATGAGGCGCTGCCCGACGACGACGCGCTCGCCCTGGTTGGCGTGGGCGCCGGGCCCCGCGAACTCCGCGAGCACGGAGGGCCCCGCCTCCTTCGCCTGCAACAGCAGCGGATCGTTGACGTCTCTGCCGTCGCCGCCGAGCAGCAGAACGATCCAGCAGCGGGTGCCCACACTGCCCACGCCGACCACCTTGCGCGCCATGTCGACGACCCGGTACTGGCCGAGCAGCGCCCTGCGTTCGGCGCTGAGTGTGCGCGCGTACCGCTCGATCAGGTCGATCAACTGCGCCTCCAGCTGCTTGCGTTCGACACCGGGCAGCAGTTGGTCGAGCGGAGTGATCAGGGGCGGGTCGGCCGCGATGCGCGGTTCGCCTTCGACGACGTGGGCGAGCTTCTCCAGGGCCTGGAGGTGGTCACGGCCGCGGGCCTTTCCCAGGGCGTGCGACATGCGCCGCCGGGTGCGGCCGTCCAGCTTCCCGGACACGGCGGCGTACAGCTCCTCCGCTTCGATCCGCGAGTACCACACGTCGAGCGTGCGCATCCCGGCGAACCGCTCCATCGACTGCCGGTACGAGGCGGCCGTGGCCCGCACCGCGCGCTCGCGCTCCGGACGGCCGAAGCCGTTGCCGCGGCCCGCGATGACGAGGCTGGCGGCGAGCCGCTTGACGTCCCACTCCCACGGCCCGCGCAGCGTCTCGTCGAAGTCGTTGATGTCGAACATCAGGCGCCGCTCCGGGGAGGCGAGCAGCCGGAAGTTCAACAGGTGGGCGTCGCCGCAGAGTTGGGCCCGCAGGCCGGTGACGGGTGTGTGCGCCAGATCGGACGCCATGATCGCGGCGGCGCCCCGGAAGAAGCGGAACGGCGACTCCAGCATGCGGCCGTAGCGGATCGGTACGAGCTCCGGCAGCCTGGCCGCCGACTGCTTCTCCAGGATGTCGACGGGGTCGGGGCGGTCGGCGGCGGGGGCGTAGTCGGCGTGCCCGGAGCGCGGGGCGCGGGACCTCGCGGACCTGCCCGTGCTCACCCGTTCGCGCGCGCTGCGGCGACGGCTCGTCATCTCGGTCATGGCGGGCTCCTTCCTGGCTGTGCACACCGTGCGCCGGGCCGGGCGCCGCGACGTCACCCCGCCGGTGTGAGGTCGCCTCCCGGGGGTGAGTCCGCGCGGGCCTCCCGGTCGCAGACTGCCGGTCATGGAACCGACGACACAGGTACAGGGACCGGGGCAACGATGGCTGGCGCGTGGGTCGCTGGCCGCCGCGGCGGGCGCCGTGCTGGTCCTGGCCGCCTTCGCGGGGTTGCGGACCTTCGCGCTGCTCGGCGCGGGGATCCTGGGGACGGCGGTCACGGCCGCCGCCGTGTGGTGGGTGCTCAGCAGGCGGGGGCCCGCGCGGTATCTGGCGTTGCTTCTGGCCGTCGCGGCGCCGGTCTGGGTGCTCGTCGCGTACGCCCGCGCGCACCTGGTGTGGGTGGTGCTGGTGTCGGGCGGGCTCTGGCTGCTCGCCGCGGGTGCGGGGCGGGCGGCGCTGGGGCCGCGCTCGACCCCGGCCCCGGCGCCCGAGGAGACGGCAGCGCCCGCGTTCCACCGGCCGGTGCTGATCATGAACCCGCGCTCGGGCGGCGGCAAGGTCGACCGTTTCGACCTGCGCGCGAAGGCCGAGCAACTGGGCGCGGACGTCGTGCTGTTGGAGGGGCCCGAGACGATCGACGTGGCGGCGCTTGCCCGGGAGCGCGCCGCCGCCGGGGCGGATCTGCTCGGCGTCGCGGGCGGCGACGGCACACAGGCGCTCGTCGCGGACGTGGCCGCCGAACTCGGCCTGCCGTTCCTGGTGATCCCCGCGGGGACCCGCAACCACTTCGCCCTCGACCTGGGCCTGGACCGCGAGGACCCGTCGAAGGCGCTGGACGCGCTGGCCGACGGCGTGCAGCTGCGGGTCGACCTCGGCCGGGCGGGCGGCCACCCGTTCGTCAACAACGTCTCGTTCGGGGCGTACGCCGAGGTGGTGCAGAGCCCGGCCTACCGCGACGACAAGACCCGTACCACCCTCGATCTGCTGCCAGACCTACTGACCCGGCACAAGGGCGCGGAGCTCACCGCGCGGGTCGGCGAGCACGAAGTCGCGGAGCCACAGGCCCTGTTGGTGAGCAACAACCCCTATGGCGCCCATGACATCGCGGGCCTCGGCCGGCGCACCCGGCTCGACGGCGGGATCCTCGGCTGCGTCGCCGTGCGGGTCACGAGCGCCGCCCAGGCCGCCGGGCTGCTGCGCGGCAGCCGGTCCACCGGTGTGACGACACGGACCGCCGACTCGGTGGTCGTCGACGCCGACCAGGACTCGATCCCCGTCGGCCTCGACGGCGAGGCGGTGCGGATGGACGTCCCCGTACGCATCGACGTGCGCCCCGGCGCGCTGCGGGTGATCGTGCCGAGGCAGCGCCCGGGAACGTACCGCGAACGCCCGCCGCTGGACTGGCGCGGCATCACGGGCCTGGCCCTGACGGTACGGCGCCCGTGAGGGGTTCAGAGCGGCGCCCCGTAGACCTTGTGCGCCTCGCGGTGTCCGTACATGGCGAGGGACCAGATCACGAGGATGTCGAGGGCGATGAGGATCGCCGACCAGACGGGCTGGTACGGGGTGAAGAAGAAGTTCTCCAGCGCGCTCATCGCCGCGATGGTCATGACGACGATCCGCGCCCAGGTTCGGCCGCTGAAGAGGCTGACCGCCGCGGCGAAGACGATGACCCCGGTGATCATCTGCACCCAGCCGCGCGCGTTGACGTCAAAGTCGTACGCGTAGTCGTTCTGCGCCTGGGTGAAGTTGTCGTTGAGCACCGCGGCGAGGCCGGCGATGGCGTGAAAGGCGCCGATGATGCCCATCACGAACGCGGCGAAGACGACTCCGCCGACGGCGGCCGGACGGACACGGGGCTCTGGCTCGGCCATGTCGCAACCCTCCTCGATCTCGGTGGATCAGGACCCGATGGAACCGGAGCATGCGGCCCGCGCCACCAAAAACGGTTCACCCGCAGCGGATGAGCCTCGCCCCCACGCGCGGCTGTCACCCGTGCGAGGTGATGCCCCCGGCGGTGCGGTCGCCGGGAGAATGGCGTGCGGGACGACGCTCGCACGGGAGGTGGCGTCATGGGCGGTTCACACACGGGTCCGGGCCGCGAGCCGGCCGGAACGCCCTCCGGTGGCGGCGACTTCGAGATCCGTGTCAGGGGCAGGCTCGGCGAGGCCTTCCGGTCGGCGTTCGACGAGCTGACGGTCGTGCTGCGCCCCGCCGAAACGGTGCTGGTCGGCGCGGGGCTCGACCAGGCCGCCCTGTACGGGATCCTCGACCGCATCCAGGGCCTCGGCCTCGAACTTCTCGAGGTCCGCCGCCTCCCCGGGCCGCGCGAGGCACGCGGATAGCAGCCGGTCGGCCCCGGTAACGATTCGGACCTCCTCGAGAACGGCGCGTAAGCCCCCTTTCGCCGCGTGCCCGCGCACCGCACCGTGGTGGGGTGATGCCCTCCACATGGGGAGGTGAGGGGCATGCCCACAGCACAGTGCCCGCGCACGGTCGACGATCCGGGGAACACGGGGCGCGTCATGGCGCTCCGCCTCCAGCTGTGCCCGCTCCACGAGGAGAGCGCGGCGGCCGACGCCGCCCTGACGACCTGTCTGATGTGGGTGGCCGGTGTTCTCGTGGAGATCGCGGGGGACGTGGCGGATCCGCGGACCGCCGGTGCGCTCGTGCATCGGGCGTCGGCCGCGCTCGCCGCGGTGCCCGTCCCGCGGCAGAACGGCGCGCACCCGTCGCCGCAGCGGTTGACCGGCCGCCAGCTCGCCGTGCTCCGACAGTTGCAGGAGGAGGTTCCGCTGCGGCAGATCGCCGACGATCTCTACGTCTCGTACAACACGGTCAAGAGCCACACGCGCGCCGTGTACCGGAAGCTGGGCGCCCGCTCGCGCGCCGAAGCGCTCGTCAGGGCAAGGGAGTTGGGACTCGTCTGAGTCGCGGCCGGGGCCGGGGCGCTCACAGGATCTGGAGCTCCCGGGCCCTGCGGACCGCGGCCGAGCGGCGGGACACGGCCAGTTTGCGGTAGACGCTCTTGAGGTGTGTCTTCACCGTGTTGATCGACAGGTAGAGCTCATCGGCGATCTCCTCGGTGGTCATCATCTGCGCGAGCCGGTCGAGGACATCGCGTTCGCGTGCGCTGAGCCGCTCGGCGGGGACCTCCGCGAGCGGGTCCCGCTCGGGCGGCCCGGCGGCGTGGGTGCGGTGCGGCTGCGCCGGGCTCAGCAGCCGGGCGCAGGTGGGCGCGAGCGTCCGCTGCACCGTCTGCGGCAGCCGGGACACGGTCACCGCGTTCGCGACGGCCTCGGCGCCCCGGATCCCGCGCTCCATCGTGGCCGCGATCCGGGCGACGACGCCGCCGAGCTCGGCGAGGAACGGGTCGGAGACCTTCCCCAACACGCCGTCGCTATGGGCGAGTTCGTGCCGGGCCCGGCACGGCTCGCCGCGCGCCAGGGCGCCCCAGGCCCGTACGAGGTGCAGGGTGGCGCGCGAGGGCTCGCCCGCGGTCCACGGCGGCATCGGCGCCCTGACGGCCTGGGCGGTGAGCTCGTCCGCGGCCCGGAAGCGGCCGCGCAGCGCCTCCAGGAGCGCGAGTTCGACGAGGCAGTCCCGGCGCAGCGCGCCGTTCCCAGCGGCGCCCGCCGCCTTGAGTCCCCGGGTGAGGGACGCCTGCGCGGCCTTCAGGGCGCCGGCCCGCAGCTCTCCGCTGCCCCGTACGGTCAGGATGAGGGCCCCGATCTCGGGGCGCTCGGCCAGCAGGGTGTGAGGGACGTGCGGCGCCGCCGCCTCCGCGTCGGCCGCGGCGGTCCCGGCGCGCCGCGGATCGCGGCATCGCAGCCGTTCCATCCGGATCACGGCGTGGGCGAGCCGGCACCTCGCGAGTCGGTCGTCCTCCCCCGGCGGTATCCCGTCGAGGAGTTCGGTGGCCCGCTCCAGGTGCCTGGAGCACGCCTGGTCGTCGCGGCGGGTCCTGGCGACGGCCGCCGCGAGCAGCACGGACTCCGGTTCGTCGGCGGACGGTTCCCCGGCCGGCTGCCGTCCCGCGTCGACAGGCAGCCGGGTCCTGGCGAGGCCGAGCACCTGCCCGATCGCGAGGCGGCGCACGATGAGGCGGGCCGCCTCGTCCCAGTCGCCCGCGGCGAACAGGTGCCGCACGGCGTCGGCGAGCAGACCGTGCTCGGCGAGCCACGCGGCGGCGGTGCGGTGCAGTGGCGCCACGAGCCCGGGTGTCTCGTGCCGCAGGCAGGTCCGCAGCACGTCGGCGAACATCTGGTGGCAGCGGTACCAGCCCTGTCCCAGGGGCCGGAGGAAGGAGTTCTCCCGGACGAGTCCCGCGAACAGGGCGCCGTCGGTGTCGCCCGCGAGTTCGGCGGCCAGCTCGGCGTTCGCCCGGTCGAGGACGCTCGTCGTCAGGAGCAGTCGGCGCATGCCGGGCGACTGCTGGTCGAGCACCTCCTCGACCAGATAGCTGGAGATCGCCTCGTCGTCGCCCGCAAGCTCCGCGACGAACCGCTCGGGATCGCCGCACCGCTCCATGGACATCGCGGCGAGCCGCAGCCCCGCGGCCCAGCCGTCCGCGCGCCGCCGCAGCGTGCTCACCGTCTGCTTGGCCACGTCGATGCCGTGCTGGGCCAGGAGGGCCGCCGCCTCCCGGTCGTCGAAGGCGAGGTCCGCGGTGCGTAATTCGGCGACCTCGCTGGTGAGCCGCCCGCGGTGCAGGTGCAGGGGCGGGTCGCGGCGGGCGAGCACCACGAGCCGCAGCGCGTCGGGGGCGTGCCGGAGCAGGTGCGTGACGCCGCGGGCGATCGGTGAGTCGAGGGCGGGCTGGAAGTCGTCGAGGACGAGGACCGACGGCTCGCCGTGCCCGTTGAGACAGTCGGCGAGGGTCGCGACGAGCAGCGGACCGTCCTCGCTCGCGGCGGGCTCGGGCACCTCGACGCCCGCGGCCCGCAGCGCGCCGAACACCCGCTGCCAGAACACTCCGGGGTGCTCGGCGGGCCCGTCGCAGGTGACCCAGGCGAGCGGCCACGGCGGGCGCCGGGTGTGCGCCCATTCCAGGGCGAGGGCCGTCTTGCCCGCGCCCACGGGGCCGACGACCACGGTGAGGGGGCCGCGCACGCCCCTGGCCAGTTGGTCGGTCAGCCGGGGGCGCGGCACGATCCAGTCGGGCAGCGCGGGCACGGAGTCGGCCTGTTCCGCGCCGTGCTCGCGGTCCGGTGTGCGGTGTGACCACTCGGCCATGGTGACCCTCGCTCTCGCAGCGCCATGGACCCACACCCCCGTATGGGAGGCCAGTGTGGGGCCGGGGTCACCGCGTCCGGCACATGCCAGACGCCATCTCACCCGGGTGAAGTTCCCGGGTGGGACGGCGCGTTGGCATGGTGGGGCCCGTGGGCCGACCGGCGGTTACTTGGACTGGAGGGCCTCGACCAGTTCCTCCTCGCGGTCCTTGGTGAGAGAGGTGTGGATCACGGTGGGGCCGAAGGGGCGGAGCGCTTCCTGTACCCGGTCCGGTGTGGTGCGCCGGACGAGCGCGAAGACGGCGGCGCGGCCGGGTTCGAGGGCGTGGGCGGTCTCCTTGACGAAGGCGTCGTTGATGCCGATGTCGGTGAGCTTGCCTGCGGCGGCTCCGGTGGCCGCGCCCACGGCGGCGCCGAACACGGGCATCAGGAAGAGCATGCCGAACAGCGCGCCCCACAGGGCGCCGCCTGCCGCGCCCGCCCCAGTCGTGCTGTGCGTCTGGTGGACGTGCATCTTTCCGTCCATGGTGCGCCAGGCCACCACGGCGTCCTCGAGCTCCAGCAGTTCCTTCCGGGACAGCTCGCCGGCCAGGCGCAGCACCGATTCGGCCTTTTCCTTGTCCGAGAATCCGAGTACGACGAGTTCGGCCATCAGGTCCTCCTGGGACGGTTGCCGGGTTTGGGTACGGCAGTGGGTACGGGAGTGGGTTTGGGTACGACCGGGTCGCCCAACCGCTCGGTGGCAGCGGCGAGTTCGACGACCACGGGCTCCAGGGCCTCCTCGGTGAGGAACCCCTCGGCGACGGGCACCCCGCCGGCGTCCCTGACCGCCTTGCGCAGATGCTTCGCCCAGACGTGTTCGAGCAGGATGTACGCCGCCGATGTGCCCGGGTCCTGGGATTCGGCCATCTCCCTGATGTCGCCGGAGCTCAGCCCGAACGCGTTGCCCTCGGCCAGGCTTGGATACGTCTCCCGTACCGCACGCATCCGCTCCCGGGAGATTCCGAGCAGGGCGGCGACGGTCTCGCCCATCCCCTCCTGCTGGAAGTCGAGGGCGAACAGGCCGCCGGCGGGCTCCTTGCTGACGAAGAGCATGTCGAGGACGCGGATCTGTTCGTTCGCCTCAAGGATCGCCAGTTCCTCGACGATCCGCCCCTCGAACTTGGCGTCGGGCCCGAACTCGATGGTGAGCAGCTGCACCGGTCCGATGACCGCCATGGCGTCTCCCTCTGACTGTCTACCTGACTGTCTTTGGCTCGCTACGTGAAGCTCCACCGGCATCACAGCGGTGCCGCCCGCTCCGCGCGTCACCCGCCATAGGTGAGCAACGCGGCCCGGACCGCGGCGACGCTGACCGCGGGAGGTGCCACGCCATGAGCGATGAACAGCCCCCCGGCTCCGCCGAAGCCGCGCCCCGCCCTCCGTCCGCCACCGACGCGGAACTGGCACGGCTGCGCGCCGAGGTCGAGCTGCTGCGCGACCGCGCGGGCACCGAACGCCGCCGCCGGGCACGGACGTTCGTGGTGCGGCGCACGATCGCCGCGATCCTCGTCGCACTGGTCGCGGTGCTCGCGGTCACCTCCGTGGTCGGGGTGTGGGGTTCGCGGACGACTCTCAACACGGACCGCTGGATCTCCACGGTGGGCACGCTCCCCGAGGACCCGAAGGTGAACGCCGCGGTCTCGAAGTACCTCGCCAACGAGATCTTCGACCAACTCGACGTGGAACAGCGGCTGTCCGACGCGCTGCCGCCACGCGCCTCGTTCCTGGCGGGCCCGGTGACGGGGGCCGTGCACGACTTCATGCGCGAGAAGATCTCGCAACTGATCGCGGACGAGCGGTTCCAGGAGCTGTGGCGCACCACGAACCGGTTCGCGCACGAACGCATCGTCGCCCTGCTGGAGAAGCGCAACGAGAACGTCCAGGTGAAGGGCGACACGGTCACCCTCAACCTGCTCCCGGTGGTCAACAACCTGCTGGGCTCCCTGGAGACCGAACTCCCGTCCGTCTTCGGCAAGAAGATCGACCTGCCGACGCTGTCCTCCGGGGAGCTGCCGCCCGGCCTGCACCAGCGGATCGAGAAGGCGATCGGCAAGGACCTGCCCGAGAACTTCGCGCAGATCCGCCTCTACAACCGGAACACGCTCAGCCAACTCCAGGACGCGGTCGTGCTCTTCAAGCACGCGCTGGTGGGCCTGCTGATCGCCGTCCCGGTCCTGCTCGCCCTCTCCCTGTGGGTGTCGCCGAACCGGCGGCGCACCCTGCTCCAGCTCGGCCTGTGGCTGGTGGTGACGGTCACGATCCTGACGGCCGTCCTGCGCGGCGTGCGCGACCAGTTGCTCGGCCAACTCCCGGAGGGCGTCTACCGCGAAGGGGCGCGCTCGGCCCTGTGGACCATCTTCACGACGCTCCGCGAACGGGGCGACCAACTCCTGTGGCTCGGCGTCGCCGTCGCCGCCCTCTGCTACCTCGTCGGCCCTGGCCGCCTGCCGTCCGCCCTGCGCGGCTGGACCGCCCAGGGCGCCCGCGCCACCGGCCACGGCATCACGAAACTGGGCCAACACCTGGGCACGAACGGCCAGTTGCGCCCCTGGCTCACCCACCACGCGGACGTACTCCGCGTCGGCGGCGCGGCCGTCGCGGCCCTGATCTCCATCCTCCTGTCCTCGTGGACCGCCCTCCTCGTGATCGCGGTACTCCTCACCGCGTACGAGATCACAGTCACTTTCGCGGCCCGCGGGAACGGCTCACCCCCGGAAGGTGAGGCACCCCCGCGCCCCCCTGCCGAGACTGACGCACCTGGCCGAGCACCACTATCAAGCCCCGCCGGCGATTGAGGCGCGGGGTCCGGGGCAGAGCCCCGCGACCGCAACACCGGTGAACCGCAACATGGGAGGCCACATGAAGTCGCAGCCACGCATCGGCCCCACCACCGCCGGAGGCCCCCGGGCACGCCTCTGGGGCCCCTACCTCAGCGAACGTCAATGGGGCACCGTCCGCGAGGACTACAGCCCCGGCGGCGACGCCTGGTCGTACTTCCCCCACGACCACTCCCGCTCCCGCGCTTACCGCTGGGGCGAAGACGGCCTCGGCGGCATCTGCGACGAGAAGCAACGCCTCTGCCTCGCAGTCACGTTGTGGAACGGCCGCGACCCCATCCTCAAGGAACGCGCCTTCGGCCTGACCAACGCCGAGGGCAACCACGGCGAGGACGTCAAGGAGTACTACTTCTACCTCGACGCCACGCCCAGCCACTCCTACCTCAAGTACCTGTACAAGTACCCGCAGACCCCGTACCCGTACAACGACCTCGTCGCGGTCAACGGCTCACGTTCCCGCCAGGAGTTCGAGTACGAGCTCCTCGACACCGGCGCCTTCGCCGAGAACCGGTACTTCGACGTGACGGTGGAGTACGCCAAGGCGGATCACGACGACATCCTGATGCGGATCACCGTCGACAACCGGGGCCCGGACGAGTCGACACTGCACGTGCTGCCCACGCTGTGGTTCCGCAACACCTGGTCGTGGGGCGAGCACGCCGCCGCGACAGCCAAACCCGTACTGCGGGCGGCCGAGAGCCCCCGCTCCACCGGCACGATCCGCGCCGACCACCCGGAGCTCGGCAGCTACGACCTGCGCTGCTCCGCCTCGGCCGAGCTGCTGTTCACGGAGAACGAGACCGACAAGGCCCGCCTGTTCGGCACGGCGAGCGACGCCCCGTACGTCAAGGACGGCATCGGCCGCCACGTCGTCGAGGGCGAGCCGGACACCGTCAACCCGGCCCACGAGGGCACCAAGGCCGCCGCCCACCACACACTCACCGTGCCCGCCGGCGGGTCCGAGACGTTGCGGCTGCGACTCGGACCCGCCGGTGCCCAGCTCACCCTGGCCCGCGCCTTCGACTCGGTGTTCCGCGACCGGATCGCCGAAGCGGACGCGTTCTACCGGGAGTTGACGCCGAAGGGCGTGAGCGAGGACGAGGCGCGGGTGATGCGCCAGGCGCTCGCCGGAATGCTGTGGTCCAAGCAGTACTACGCGTTCGACCTGGAGACGTGGCTCGCCGAGCACGATGTGACGCCGTGGAGCGTGTCGCGGGACGGCGTGCGCAACCGCGAGTGGTTCCACATGGTCAGCGACGACATCGTGTCCATGCCGGACAAGTGGGAGTACCCGTGGTTCGCGGCCTGGGACCTCGCCTTCCACGCGGTGGCCCTGTCCGTCGTCGACACCGACTTCGCCAAGCAGCAGCTCGAACTCCTGCTGCGGGACTCCTTCCTGCACCCCAACGGGCAGATCCCGGCCTACGAGTGGAGCTTCGGCGACGTCAATCCGCCGGTGCACGCCTGGGCCGCGTACTTCGTCTACATGGTGGAGAAGGAGACGACCGGCCGCGCCGATCACGCGTTCCTGGAGCGCACCTTCCAAAAGCTCCTGACGAACTTCACATGGTGGGTCAACCGCAAGGACCCCAGCGGCCGCAACGTCTTCCAGGGCGGCTTCCTCGGCCTCGACAACATCGGCGTCTTCGACCGCAGCGCCCCACTGCCGACAGGGGGCTCCCTCGAACAGGCCGACGGCACGGCCTGGATGGCCCTGTACTGCCAGTCGATGCTGCAGATCGCGCTCGAACTCGTCGAGCGGAACGAGGCGTACGAGGATCTCGTCCTGAAGTTCGTCGAGCACTATCTGTGGATCTCCGCGTCCATGGACCGGCTCGGTGACCTCGGCGACGAACTCTGGGACGAGGAGGACGGGTTCTTCTACGACGTGCTGCGCCTTCCCGACGGGCAGGCGCAGCGCCTGAAGGTCCGCTCGATGGTCGGACTGCTCCCGCTGTGCGCGTCCACCGTCTTCCAGCCGCAGCAGTTGGAGCGCCTGTCCGGCCTCGGCGAGCGACTGCAACGCTTCGCCGCACGCCACCCCTCCCTTTCGGTGACGCTGGCGCAAGCCCAGGCGGGAAAGGCGGGCGGCCCGCGTCTGCTCTCCGTAGTCGACGAGAAGAAGCTGGTGCGCGTACTGTCCCGGCTGCTGTCGGAGGACGAGTTCCTCAGCCCGTACGGGATCAGGGCGCTGTCCCGGCAGCACGCGGAGCACCCGTACACGTTCTGGGTGCACGGCCAGGAGTACAAGGTCGGCTACCTGCCCGCCGAGTCCGACACCGGGATGTTCGGCGGCAACTCCAACTGGCGCGGCCCGGTGTGGCTGCCGATGAACGTCCTCGTCATCCGGGGCCTCATCAACCTGTACGGCTTCTACGGCGACGAGCTCACCGTGGAGTGCCCGACGGGGTCCGGGGTGCGCAAGAACCTGTTCGAGGTCGCCGAGGAGATCTCGACCCGACTCACCCGCATCTTCCTGCGCGACGAGGACGGACACCGCCCGGTCTACGGCGGCCAGCCGCTCTTCCGCGACGACCCGCACTGGCGGGACCTCGTCTCCTTCTACGAGTACTTCCACGGTGACAACGGCGCCGGCATCGGCGCCTCGCACCAGACGGGGTGGACGGGGCTCGTCGCCGCCCTGATGAAGATCTTCGGCACGCTCGGCCCCGACGCCTTCCGGCCGCGGACCACGAGGAGGTAACAGCGATGGCCGCTTTACCGGCACAGCCCGTGATCCACGAGGTCAACACCCGTGTGTGGCTGCGGGAGACGGGCCGCAGGCTCGGCCGCGAGGTCGGACTCGCGGACGTACCCAAGGACATCTGGGACGAGATCACGCCGTCCGGGGTCGATGTGGTCTGGCTGATGGGGGTGTGGGAGCGCAGCCCGCAGGGCCGCGCCATCGCCCTCCAGAACCCCGCCCTGCGGGCCGCGTTCGAGGCGGCCGTCCCCGGCATCGGCGAGCAGGACATCGCGGGATCCCCGTACTGCATCCGCCGCTACGAGGTGGACGGAACGCTGGGCGGGGCCGTCGGCCTCACCGCGGCGCGCACCGAACTCAACCGCAGGGGCGTCGGGTTGCTCCTCGACTACGTGCCGAACCATGTGGCCCCCGACAATCCGTGGGTGGGCGAGTACCCGCAGCTGTTCGTGCGCGGCGACGCCGAGGACCTGCGGCGGGACCCGGACGGCTTCCTCGACACGGGGCGCGCGGTGCTCGCGCGGGGGCGGGACCCGTACTTCCCGCCGTGGCCCGACGTCGTCCAACTCAACGCGTTCGCACCGGAGTTGCGACATGCGACCGTCGGGATCCTCGACCACATCGGGCGGTTCTGCGACGGGGTGCGCTGCGACATGGCGATGCTGATGACGAACGACGTCTTCGAGCGGACGTGGGGCGAGCGGGCCGGGAAGCGTCCCACGGAGGAGTTCTGGGTGGAGGTGATCGACGCGGTGCACCGCGAGCGCCCGGACATGCTGTTCGCGGCGGAGGCGTACTGGGACCTCGAATGGACGCTTCAGCAGCAGGGCTTCGACTTCTGCTACGACAAGCGCCTCTACGACCGGATCCTCGCGCACGACGCGGCGTCGGTCCGCGCCCACCTGCACGCGGACGAGACGTACCAGCGCCGACTCGTCCGCTTCCTGGAGAACCACGACGAGCCACGGGCCGCGCACACGCTGCCTCCGGCGAAGGAGCGAGCGGCAGCCACCCTCATCGCCACGCTGCCGGGCGCGACGCTGTGGCACGAGGGCGAGTTCACCGGCCGCCGCGTACACCTGCCGGTGTTCCTCGACCGTCGCCCCGACGAGCCGGCCGACGACGAGCTGCGCTCGTTCCACGAACTGCTGCTGTCGGCCGTACACAACAGCGGTATGCGCACGGGTAGTTGGCGCCTGCTGGACTGCGCAGGCTGGCCCGACAACGACTCGGCAGCGGCCCTCATCGCATCATGCTGGACGGGCCCGGCGGGCCACTTCCTCACGGTGATCAACCTCTCCGACCACCCGGCCCAGGGTCGAATCCACCTCCCCTGGCCCGACCTGGGCGCAGGCCCCTGGCAGTTGACGAGCCTCCTCGACACGACCCACTTCACCCGCTCCGGCGCGGAACTCCTGGACACGGGTCTGTACGTGGACCTCCCGGCCTGGGGAGTGCATCTGCTGGCCGTGGAGACGTGACGCGGCACGGCCGTCACGGCCTCGGGGCTCTGCCCCGGCCCCGCGCCTCAAGCGCCGGCGGGGCTCAATATGCCCACCCGCCAGAGCGGCCTGACGGGCCCACCCACCAGAACGGCTTGAAGTGCCCACCCGCCGGCGGAGCCCGATGTACCCACCCGTCAGCGAGACTTGAGCTGCCGATCGCCAGCGGACTTGAGCTACCAGTCGCCGGCGGGGCTTGAGTGTCAAGCCCCGCCGGTGATTGCATTTATAGCCCCTGCGGCGATTGAGCAGCGGGGTCCGGGGCAGAGCCCCGATCTTTTCAGCCCCGCCGGCGTCCGCCGCGGGTCCCGCCGGTCAGTACAGCGTGTCCCGCTTCACCGCGCACAGGCCCCAGATGACGAGCGCGTTGACCGCGATCAGCGTCAGGGACCAGAACGGGTAGTAGGGGATGGAGAGGAAGTTCCCGATCATGATCAGGGCGGCGAGGAGCACACCGAGCACCCTCGCCCACTTCACCGCGACGAACAGGCCGAAGCTGACGGCCACGGCGACCACGCCGAGGATCATGTGGATCCAGCCCCAGGCCGTGAGGTCGAACTCGAAGGTGTAGTCGGGCGTCCTGAGGAACACGTTGTCCTTCAGAACCGCCATCAGCCCGCGGCAGAAGCCCATGGTCCCCGCGATGAAGAGCATCACCGCCGCGAAGACGGTCAGTCCCCCGGCGGCCGCTTCCTTCGCGCTGCCCATGCCGTGCCGAGACGTGGTCGAGGTGGCCATCACAGACCCCCAAAGGTCGAGGCGGGTGCCCAGTGCCCCGCTGTGCCGCCGAGTGTCATGGCCCGGCGGAGCCGCGGTCGTCACCCTCCGGGGGTGACGACCCGACTGAGTCATACGCGGAGGCTGTCGGGAATCCGGCCCGCGAGCTGAAGCGAGGCGATGAGCGTGGCGAGCACTCCCGAGGCGGCCGACGGCCGAAGGCCGCCAGGACCCGACGACCGCCCCGGCGACGGCCCCGGCCAGGACCGTGGCCGGCTGCGCCGCGTTCTCGCGCCGCTCGCTCTGGCCCAGTTCATCTGCAGCTTCGCCGGCTCGAACATGAACGTGATGATCAAGGACATCAGCAAGGACCTGGACACCAGCGTGCAGGGCGTACAGACCGCGATCACCATCTTCCTGCTGGTCATGGCCGCGCTGATGATCCCCGGCGGGATCCTCGCCGACCGCTACGGCCGCAAGCGCTGCCTCGTCGTCGGCCTCTCGATCTACGGGGTCGGGGCGCTGCTCAGCGCGGCGGCGCCCGGCCTCGGCGTGCTGATCCTCGGCAACTCGATCCTGGAGGGCATCGGCACCGCCCTCCTCATCCCGCCGGTGTACATCCTCACCACCCTCCTCTTCACCGAAGTGACGGGCCGGGCGAAGGCGTTCGGCACGATCATGGCCTTCGCCGGCCTCGGCGCCGCCATGGGTCCGCTCCTCGGCGGACTGATCACGTCGGCGATCAGCTGGCGCGCGGCGTTCGTGTTCCAGGCGGTGGTGGTCGCCGCGATCATCCTGCTGAGCCGCGGGCTCCGCGACCCCCTTCCCCCGGACCACGAACGCGACTTCGACACGGTGGGCGCGCTCCTGTCGGCGACCGGACTCGTCCTCGTGGTCTCCGGGATCCTCGCGGCGGACGACAACGTGTGGCTCATGGGCGGGCTGCTCCTCGTCGGGGCGCTGATCCTGGTGGCGTTCTTCCGCTGGGTCCGCACGCGGGAGCGGGCCGGTGCCCAACCCCTGCTCCCCACCGAGCTGTTCCACAACCGGACGTCGAACCTCGGCCTGATCACGCAGCACACCCAGTGGCTGATGCTCATGGGTGTGTCGTTCGTGGCCGCCGCCTATCTCCAGGTCGTGCGCGGCTACAGCGCCATCGACACCGGTGTCATCTTCACGGCGTCGACCATGGGCCTGCTCGTCAGCTCGCTCGGCGCGGAGCGGTTCGCCAAGCGCCGCGAGCAACGCACCCTCATCATGGCCGGCTTCACCGTCACGGTGTGCGGCATCGGCGCGCTCCTGGCCGTCGCCCATGACTCCCCGAAGGCCTGGGCCTCCACGCCCGGCCTCTTCCTGATCGGCCTGGGCGTCGGCCTGATGCTCACCCCGTCGGTCAACATCGTGCAGTCCAGCTTCCCCGAGGACCTTCAGGGCGAGATCTCCGGCCTGTCCCGCAGCGTGTCCAACCTGGGTTCATCCGTGGGCACCGCGCTCGCCGGCACGATCCTCGTCGCCGACCCGGCCGTCGGCCCCTACGCCGTCGCGCTGGTGGTCCTCGCGATGATCGGACTCGGCGGCCTCTGGGCAGCGGCACTCCTGCCACGAACCCCGCCGACACCTTCGACAGCAGATCACCACTCGTAGCGACCACGTTCGTACGAAACCGTGGAACGCACCACGAGGTCCTGCAAGGCTGCCCGTCGCTTGCTGAACGCTATCCAGAACAGCCCCAGCGGGAAGCTCACCGCCACCGCGGCCCGCACGAACGCCCGCACCGTCCGCAGCCGCCGCCCCGCCCGGTCCGTCACGCGCAGCCCCAGCAACCGTGCTCCGGGCGTGGCCCCGACCATCACCCAGAAGCCCCCGAAATAGCACACGGCGAGTCCCCAACCGATCGGCCCGGCGGCCCAGTTGGACACATCCGGCACCTGAAAGGGCGGCCCACCGACCGCCAACCGCACACACCCGACACCGACCTCGACGCCCAGCCCGACCAAGGCGAGCACCACCACGTCAACCATCACGGCAAGGCCCCGCGAAACGATCCCGGCAGGCCGGGGACCACGATGGGCTCGGCGAGCGGGCTCACCGTGGGGCGCGGTCACGGGGAGCGCTCATCCGGCGACCCGGCACGCCGCAGCATCCTGTCGGCGAACCGGTTGACGCCCCGGTCCCCACGCTGCCCGAGCACCCGCACCGCCTCGACGGCCTCCACGGTGAGCCCTCCCCCGGTGTCCCGCACGATCCGCCCCAGATCGATCTCCCGCAACACCCCGCGCGTGATCCCCACCAGATCGAACCGCGCCAGCACGGCACCGACGTCGAGCCTCGCGGCGATACGGTCGATGTCCACGCGGCCCGCGACGCGATCGATATCCACGCGGGCGACGATGCGATCGACATCCACCCGCGCCGCAATCCGGTCGACGTCCACGCGCCCGGCGATCCGGTCCACGTCCACCCGCGCCGCAACCCGGTCCACATCCACCCGGTCGGCCACACCATCCACGTCGACCCGCCGGGCGACCCGGTCCACATCCACGCGCTCCGCGATCGCGTTGACGTCCACCCGCCCGGCAACCCGATCCACATTCACCCGATCCGCGACCCGGTTGACATCCACCCGGTCCGCCACACCATCCACATCCACGCGCCGCGCCACCCGATCCACATCCACCCGATCCGCAATCGCGTTCACATCCACACGCCCCGCGACCGCCGCCACATCCACCCGCGCCGCAACCGCGTTGACGTCCACGCGGGCGACCAGCTCGTCCAGGTCGAGGCAGTCGAGCAGCGCCCCGACCGACCGTCGGACGACCGCCCGCGGCACCCTCCCCAGCACGCCGAGCGCACCCCGCGCCACCCGGCCCGCCACCGCCACGGCGTCGCCCGCACTCACCTCGACCATGCCTCGACCGAAGCAGGCGGCGGCGCGCCCGGCATCCTCCGCGACGGGTGAGTGGCACACGCCGACGGGGCCGCACCCCCGTGCACGTAGAGCCCCACAAACCCTCAACCCGGGGGCAGTTCGGGCACGGGGCGGAGCTCACCCGCGAAGCCGAACGCCACGCCGCGCTGCGCGGCCAGCAGGCGCGCGAGCCGCAGCACACTGAGGCCGCTGACCCCCAGGTCACGCACGTGCCTCAGGTCGACCACGACCCCCGCGCCACCCGGCCGGATGGCCGCATGCAGCACCCGCCCGATCCGTGCCTCCGCCGCGGGGCCGATCGCCTCGCGCACCTCGATCACCAGACAGTCCGCGACCCGCCGCATCACCACGGGCGAGGCATCGGAACGCGGCGCCACAACCTTCGACCTGCGGGCGACGAGCGGAACATTCCATGCCATGAATAAGTCCCCCCGAGCGCGTCGGACTTGGGAGAACAGCATCGTCACGCCGAACGCCTCCGACATCGCTCCGCGAGGGTGAGCGCGCCGGGCGGGATCCGCAACGACGGGTCTCGGCCGCACTGTTGATCATCAACCGGGAGGTTCATAGTCTCGACCCCGTCGCACCGTGGACACGTCCCCACCCCCCACACGGCCCTGACGAAGGTGGAGCACCGCATGAGCCACGCACATCAGCAAGACCAGGCACCGCACAACGGCCCCAGCCGCCGCCGAGTGATCGGCACCGCCGCCACGCTGGCCGTCGCCGCGACAACGTTGCCCACCGGCCTCGCATCCGCCGCTACCCCCGCCCAGCCCTCCCCCGCCGACGTCGCCCGCTGGAAGAGACACGCGTCCCGGGTGACGGTCACCCGCGACGACTGGGGCATCCCGCACGTGGTGGGCAGGACGGACGCCGACGCGGTGTTCGGGATGATGTACACGCAGGCCGAGGACGACTTCAACCGCATCGAGCGCAACTACCTGGTCAGCCTCGGCCGCCTCGCCGAGTCCGAGGGCGAGAGCGCGCTCTGGCAGGACCTGCGCCAGCGCCTGTTCATCGACCCGGAGGCCCTGAAGCGGGAGTACGCAAAGTGCCCGTCCTGGCTTCGCGCCCTGATGCGCGCCTGGGCCGACGGCCTGAACCACTACTTGGCGACCCACCCCGACGTACACCCGCGAGTCATCACCCACTTCGAGCCGTGGATGCCGCTGAGCTTCTCCGAGGGCAGCATCGGAGGCGACATCGAATCGGTGGCGCTGAGCCAACTGGAAGCGTTCTACGCGGGACGCGAGGTCCCCCCGACGGAGGAGGAACGCGGCCTGACGTTCCGCGAACCGTCCGGCTCCAACGGCATGTCGATCGCCCCCAGCCGCACCCGCGACGGCAACGCCCTCCTCCTCATCAACCCCCACACCAGCTTCTTCTTCCGCGCGGAACAGCACGTGACGAGCGACGAGGGACTCGATGTCTACGGCGCCGCGACCTGGGGCCAGTTCTTCATCTACCAGGGCTTCAACGAGAACACCGGCTGGATGCACACATCGGCCGGCGTCGACAACATCGACGAGTTCGCGGAGACCGTCACCCGCGCCTCGGACGGCACACACACGTACCGCTACGGCAGCGCCAATCGCCCGGTCACGACACACGACATCACGCTGACCTGCCGTACGGAGAGCGGCGGAACGGAGCACCACACCTTCACGACGTACGCGACCCACCACGGCCCGATCGTCCGCGAGGCGGACGGCAAGTGGATCGCGTGCGCACTGATGAACAAGCCGGTGGAGGCCCTGAAGCAGAGCTACTTGCGGACGACGACCCGCGACTACGCCGAGTACATGAAGGTGGCGGAGCTGAAGGCCAACAGCTCCAACAACACCCTCTTCGCGGACTCGAAGGGTGACATCGCCTTCCTGATGCCGCAGTTCATGCCGGTCCGCGACGACCGCTTCGACTACATGAAGCCGGTCGACGGCAGCGACCCGGCCACCGACTGGCACGGTCTGCACACCCTGGACAGCATGCCGCAGGCGGTGAACCCGAAGAGCGGCTGGGCGTTCAACAGCAACAACTGGCCCTGGACGGCGGCCGGCGCGGACAGCCCGCACGCCTCCGACTACCCCCGCTACTTCGACAAGGCGGGCGAGAATCCGCGCGGCCCGCACGCGATCCGCGTCCTGACATCACGGGACGACTTCACCCCGCAGACCCTCATCGAGGGCGCCTTCGACCCGTACCTGACGGCGTTCGCCCGCCTCCTGCCCGGCCTGGTGAAGGCCTGGGACAAGCTCCCCGCCGGTAACGCCCAGAGGAAACAACTCGCGGACCCGGTAGCCCTGTTGGACGGCTGGGACCGCCGCTGGTCGGCGAAGTCGAAGGCCACTTCGCTGGCCGTGTTCTGGGGCGAGGCCCTCTGGGCCCTGGTGTCGAAGGCGGCAGCGGACGCGGGCCTCTCCGTCTGGGACTACATGGCCGACCGCGCCACGGACACGCAGCGCCTCACGGCCCTCGAATCGGCGGTGGACCGCCTGACGCAGGACTTCGGCGGCTGGCAGGTCCCGTGGTCCGAGATCAACCGCTACCAGCGCAACGACGGCGCCGTCACCCAGACCTTCGACGACTCCAAGCCCAGCTACCCGGTCCCCTTCACCTCCGCCCAATGGGGCTCCCTCGCCTCCTTCGGCGCGAAGCGCTACCCCGGCACGAAGCGCTACTACGGCACGAGCGGCAACAGCTTCGTGGCGGTCGTCGAATTCGGCCCCAAGCTCCGCGCGTGGGCCATCACGGCGGGCGGCGCCAGCGGCCACCCGGATTCCCCGCACTTCGGCGACCAGGTCAAGCGGTACGCGAGCGGTGACCTGCGGCCGGTGTACTTCTACCCGGAGGACCTGAAGGGCCACGTGGAGCGGAGGTACCACCCGGGGGTATAGCGCGGGTATCCCCCTCCCGGCACGGGCGGCGGTCCGGTCGACACGCACACCCCACGGCCCGACGATGTGGGATATGCAGGCATCCACGTCCTCTCGCGACCCGCGAGGTCGGGCGCTGCCGCTGCTCCTGGTGGCGGCGGCGCCCGACGTGCCCCTGGACTGGCTGGACGAGCTCGACGACCCCCGCTTCTCCTACCACCTCGCGCAGAGCGGCCACGAAGCCCTGCGCTGCCTGTACCGCTACCAACCCGATCTGTTCCTGCTCGGACTTCATGTGCGGGACCCGGGACCCTGGGAGGTGCTCCAGCGGGTCCGCGACATGACCGATGACCTCCGCGTCATGGTGACCGCCCGGCACTTCAACGCCGCGGACGCCCTGCGGGCCCTCGAAGCCGGCGCCGACGACGTGCTCTGGCGCGACATGCCCGAAGGGCTGGCCACGGCCCTGGTCATGGCCCGGCTGCGCCGCGCGACGCCCGTGTCGCCGTCCGACCAGCTCCTGGAGGACGGCTGCCTCCGGCTCGACCTCGCGACCCACGAGGTGACCATGGGCTGCCAGTACGTGCCACTGACCCCGCTGGAATTCGACCTGCTGCACTTCCTCGCCCGCAATCCCGGGCAGGTCCTCTCCCCGGAGCAGCTGCTGAACCGCGCATGGCGCAGCCGCCCCGGGGGCGACGGCGACGCGCACAAGGTCAAGTACGCCGTCCTGCGCCTGCGCCGCCGCATCGAGCGCGCCACCGGGGTCGATGCGCCCATCGAGACCGTGCGCGGCGTGGGCTACCGGTACGTTCCGCCCGTCTCGCACCTGCCGTAGGTCCCGGGCCGAAAGTCACCTCTTCCCCCCGCCCGACCCCCTGCAACCGTCGTGCAACCTTCCGACGACCTCGCTGCTCCCCCGTGCGCTCAGAGTCGGGGACGTCGCAGGGCGATCCGCCTGCGACAGTCCACGACAGAGCAAGGGACGGCTCGTCAATGACACTCGTCGCACTGATCCCCGCGCACAACGAAGAGGACCGCATCGTCGCCACGCTGGCGGGCCTGTACCGCCAGACGGTCCGCCCGGACCGCATCGTCGTCGTCGCGGACAACTGCACGGATCGCACCGCGCGCATCGCCGACCACTGCGGCGCCGAGGTCTTCGTGCCCACGGACAACAAGGACAAGAAGGCCGGCGCCCTCAACCAGGCCATGGCCCCCGTGATCGCCGACCTGGCCGACGACGACCTGGTGCTGGTCCAGGACGCCGACACCGTCCTCAACCCCGAGTTCGTGCGCTGTGCGGTGGAGGCGATGGAGGACGAGACCGTCGGCGCGGTCGGCGGCATCTTCTACGGCGAACCGGGCGGCGGCCTGCTCGGCCAGCTCCAGCGCATGGAGTACCAGCGCTACGCCCTGGAGATCCGCCGCAAGAAGAATGAGGCCGTCGTGCTCACCGGGACAGGCAGCATGTTCCGCGCGGGCGTCCTGCGCCAGGTGCGCCAAGCCCGCCTCGACGGGGTCATCGGCGGCGGCGAGGGCTACTACTCCCTCGCCTCCCTCACCGAGGACGACGAGATCACCAAGGCCGTCAAGACGCTCGGCCACCGCACCGTCTCGCCCGACGGCTGCTGGCTGGTCACCGAGGTGATGCCCTCGGTCGGCAAGCTCTGGCACCAGCGGCTGCGCTGGCAGCGCGGCGCCCTGGAGAACCTGCGCGACTACGGCTGGACGCCCGTCACCAGGAAGTACTTCGGGCAGCAGGTCATGCTCGGCTTCGGCGCCCTCGCACTCGGACTCTTCTTCCTGTACGCGGTCCTGAACCTCACCATCAACGGCTGGGGCGGACTGTCCCTCTTCTGGACATCGATCATGCTGATCTTCGTCGCCGAACGGACCCTGACCGTACGCCGCCTCGGCCCACGGGCCACGCTCCTCGCGCTGCCCCTCATACCCGAGTTGCTGTACGACGTCTTCCGGCAGGCGGTGTTCGTCCGCTCACTCATCGACCTGGCGCTGCGCCGCGAGGCGCACTGGGTCGCCACCTGACCAGCCCACCCCATCTCCCCAACTCACCCATCCGGCCAAGGAGTCGACCACCATGTACGCAAACCCCACCAGCGCCGCGGCACTCGGCGGCGCGGGCACCGGCGCCCTCGCCATGACCGGCGCCCTCGGCCCGCTCGCGATACTCGGCCTCGTCGTCGGCTGCCTCACACTGATAGCCGCGGGCCTCGCCCTGCGCACCCTCAGCCCGGTCATCGCGGGCAAGGACCGCGGCCCCGGCCCGCACTGAACCGCCCTCAGCCACCCGCCGCGAACCCCACGAACCGCCCCCAGCCCTCCGCCCCCACGGCGAAGGCCGGGCGGCGGACATCCTTGGAGTCCCGTACGTGGACGGCCTGTTCGGCGATGGCGACCTCCACGCAGTCGTCGCCCTGGCTGCCGCTGTAGCTGGACTTGAACCAGGCGAGTTCCGTCGTGACGCTGCTCATAGCTCTCCTCGCAGTCGCTCCAGCAGGGCCCGCGATTCCTTGGGGTTCAGGGCCTGCGAGCGCAGTGTGTCATAGCGACGGCAGAGCACACTCACCTCTTTCGGGCCAGAGATCATCCGCCCGTTCTCCTGCCCCTCCGAGTAGGCGAGCCGACCCCCCTCATCCGTCTCGAGAATTCGCACCGGCCCATCCAGGCAGGCATGCAACCCGCCCTCCAACGGCACCACTTGCAGCGTCACATTGCGCGGCGCGGTCAGCTCCAGCACATGGTCGAACGACTCGCGCATCGCGTCCGCGTCGCCGAACCGCCGCCGGAACACATGCTCCTCGACGATGAAGCCGAACGGCACGGTCGGCCGCTCCCGCATCATCGTCTGCCGCTCCATCCGCGCGGCGAACTGCGCCTCCAACTCCTCGTCGGTGCGCAGCGGAATGGTGCCCTCGAAGACCGCCCGCGCGTACGACCTGGACTGCAACAGCCCCGGCACCAGTCGGCATTCGTACGTGCACAGGCCCGCGGCCTCCCGCTCCAGGCGCGCCCACCGCCGGAACCACACCGCGAACCCCGCCTCGCCGCGCGTGAGATGACGCGCCGCCTTGCACAGCGCGCCGGTATTCCCGAGGGCCTCCTCGGCCCTGCGCACGAACGCCTCGTCCGGCATCCGCCGCCCCAACTCCACCGATTCCACGGTGTGTTTCGAGTACCGGACCCGCGTGCCCAGCTCCTCCCTGCTCAGCCCCGCGTGTTCGCGCAGGGCCTGGACGACCGCACCGAACGTACGCAGACTGTCAGACGGCTGGGGTTCCCGCTCCTGCTCCCCCAACAGCCCGCCGACCTCGATCTCCCCGACGCCGCCCATCCGCCGCCCCCTCTGCTCCGAGTCGCATCGCGCCGAGCTGCCGCGATCCATGCACCCAGAGTGACGACCACCCCCTCGTACTGTCCACCCCACGCGCCCGTACGCTGACTCCCCGTACGGGCCTCGCCCCTCGCCCCACCGGATCACGGGCACCACGCTGCCACCATGAACCACCACCCGGCACCCCAACTCACCACACCCGTACGCACGTTCACCCACCTCCTGCCCTCGACACCCCGCGGCGCCCGCCTGGCCCGACACCTGGCCGTCACCATGCTGCACTCCTGGGCCGCCCCGCCCGACCTCACGGAGCGTGCCGAACTCGTCGTCGCGGAACTCGCCGCGAACGCGGTCACCCACGGTCGCCTCCCGGGCCGCGACTTCCGCCTGGCACTCACGTACGACACGACCTCCCACCACCTCCGCATCGCAACCACCGACGCCCGCGGCGACCGCCTCCCCCACCACCCACCGACATCCGCCCCACTCCCCACGACCGGCCGCGGCCTGCTCCTCGTATCGGCCCTGTGCGACCACTGGGAAACCGTCCCCCACCCACCGGGCGGCAAGACGGTTGTGGCGCATCTGTAGGGGCGTGGCCGAAGCCGAGTCCTTTCTCATTCCGCGGGAATCCTCTGCCGGAGAGCTCGACGCCCTTCCTAGCCTGCTCGGCATGAGCGGTTCCGAGCACGCATTCCAGACGGCCGACACGATCGTGGCCGGTCTGGTGCAGACAGCCGAGGGCACCTTCGAACGAGGAAGGGTCCTCATCAGGGACGGCACGGTGAGTGCCGTCGTTCCCGACAGCGCGGTGCCCAGCGACACCGGCCACCCCGACGGCGTACGGGCCTTCGATGTCGGGGAGTCCTTCGTGCTCCCCGGGGCCGTCGACGCCCACGTGCACTCGTACTCGCACTCGGGCGAAGGCCTGCGCGCCGCCACCTCCGCGGCAGCGGCGGGTGGTGTGACCACCATCGTCGAAATGCCGTTCGACGGTGCGGGGCCCGTCAACTGCCGTGAGCGGCTCGAGGCGAAGCTGGAGAAGGTCGCCGACGAAGCGGTCGTCGATGTCGCACTCCTCGGCACACTCGCCCCGGGCGGCGGGTGGCGCAGGGCCGGCGAGCTGGTCGACGGCGGCGTGGTCGGATTCAAGGTTTCCCTCTTCGACACCGACCCGTTCCGCTTTCCGAGGATCGACGACGCCGAACTGCTCAATGTGGCCTCAGCTGTCGGCGAGGCCGGGTCCACGCTGTGTACGCACGCCGAGAACAACGAGATCATCAAGGCACTCCTCGCCGACGAGTCGAACCGGGCGTCCACCGACCCGCGCGTACACGCCCGCACGCGCCCGCCGGTGTCGGAAGCACTCGGGGTGCTGACGGCGATGGAGATCGCGGCCGACCGCGGCAACGCGCTCCACCTGTGTCACCTCTCCACGGGCCGGTCCGCCGACCTGGTGAGCTGGTACCGCGGCCAGGGCGTGGATGTCACCTTCGAGACCTGCCCGCACTACCTGCTCCTCACCGAGGAGGACATGGTGCGCCAGCGCGGCAGGTTGAAGATCAACCCACCGCTGCGCGGCCCGGCGGACCGCGAGGCCATGTGGCAGGCCGTGATCACCGGCGCCGCGTCCGTCATCTCCTCCGACCACGCACCATGGCCCAGCTCCCTCAAGGACCATGAGCGCATCCTCGACAACAGCTCCGGCACCCCGGGCACCCAGACCCTGGTCGCCACCACGCTCGGCGCCTGCCTCCGTCGATACGGTGCGGGCAAGGAGTTCTCCCGCACGGTGTCGGCCCTCACCGAGAACCCGGCCGACCGGTACGGCATCGGCGATCGCAAGGGTCGGCTCAAGCCTGGTTACGATGCTGACCTCATGGTTCTCACTCCTTCTCCCGACTGGCAGATCGAGGCGACGGCACAGTACTCGAACGCCGGCTGGAGCCCGTACGACGGGTACGTTCCGGGCGCCCGCGTCACCCTCACGCTCAGCCGCGGCGACGTCGTCTGGGATGCCGGCAAGGGGCTGCTCGCCGCGCCCGGCCGCGGTGCCCAGGTGCGCCGGGGCTGACCATGACGGCCATGGCCCAGGACCCCGAGCGGCCGGCGGGCGGACTCAGTTCGCTCGACCGGGGGCTGCGCGTGCTGACGTTCGTGCAGGACCGGGGCCAGGTCGTGGTCGCGGACATCGCCGCCGGCCTCGACATCCCCCTGTCGACCGCCTATCGGTACGCCCAGCGTCTCAAGCAGTCCGGGTTCCTGGTCGAGGTCGGGGACCGGCTGCTGCCCGGCGAACGACTCACCGACCGCGCCGCCGGGCACCCCGACCACCTGGTGGATGTCGCCCGGCCCTTCCTCGTCCAGCTGCGCGAGGCCACCGGGCTGAGCAGTGCGCTCTCCGTACGGGTGCACTCGGCGGCACTCTGCCTGGACTCGCGGCGCTGCGGTGTCGGCAGTGTGGCCTTCCACCGCGGTGAAGTGCACACCCTCTACTCCGGCGCGAGTGCCACCCCGCTGCTCGCGATGGCACCTGCGGCGGTTCGCCGCCAGGTGTTGGAGGGGCGTCTGCTCCGCTACACCGCGGCGACTCCCGACGCCGAACAGCTCCGCACGGAACTGGAGTCGATCCGCCGGCAGGGCCACCACGTCACCCGTGGCTGGCTCACCCCCGGCATGTCGGCGGTCGGGGTCCCGGTGATGGTCGGCGGGCGATGCCTGTGCGCACTGTCCGTCGTCGCGGCGGACGGAGCGCTCGCCGACCCCGCCCCCGTACTCCGGCTCCTGCGGCAGGCGGCGACGGGCCTCGCCTCCCGACTGCCCGTCGACCTTCCTGCTTCCTGGCTTCCGCCGGGTCCGTCGCCCGAGGAAGCCGACGGGCCGACGTCCGCCAAGTAGCAGCCCTCCGCCGCTCGTTCGGACCGATGCGCCGAACGCGTCGGCCTGCGTACCCGTTTCCCCTCCCGATCCGAGAACCGAGGAAAGCCATGACCACCCCTGTCGACCTGGACCGTCTCGCGCCGGAACCGGAGCGCCTGAGCCGGCGCCTCGAAGCGCTGGCGTCCTTCCACGACCCGGACCATCCCGGCTGGAGCCGCGAAGTGTTCTCGGAGCCGTACCGTGCGTCGCGGGAGTGGGTGCGCGCCCAGATGACGGAGGCCGGCCTGGAGACCGTGGTCGACCCGGCGGGGAACATCGTCGGGCGGCTTCGGGGCAAGGACTCCACCGCACCGGCGCTGGTCACCGGCTCACACACGGACACCGTGCGGCAGGGCGGGCGCTTCGACGGCATCGTCGGCGTCATCGGCGGCATCGAGGTCGCCGAGCGCCTGCGGGAGACCGGTACCCGGCTCGAACGCGATCTACTGGTGGTCGACTTCCTCGGCGAGGAGGCGAACGAGTTCGGCATCTCCTGCATCGGCTCGCGCTCCATCGCCGGCATCCTCGCCCCGGAGCACCTGGAGCGCACCGATGGCACGGGCCTCCGCCTCGGCGACGCCATGGAACGCTTCGGGCTCGCCCCCGGCGCCGCGCTCGGTTCCGGCTGGCGCTCCCAGGACGTCCACGGCTATGTCGAACTGCACGTCGAGCAGGGGCCGTTGCTGGAGCGCAGTGGCCACGGCATCGGAGTGGTCACGGCGATCGCCGGGATTGACCGGCTGCTGGTGCACTTCGCGGGACAGACCGGGCACGCCGGCACCACACCGATGGAGGACCGGCACGACGCCCTGGTCTCGGCGGCGGCCGCCGTCCTCACCGTCGAGCGCGTCGGCTGCGGGGCTCCGGTGCACGGGGTCGCCACACTCGGCAGCATCGACTCGTCGCCACGCTCGATGGGCGTGATCACCGACGAGGCCCGGCTGTGGGCGGAGATCCGCAGCGTCGACGGCAACTGGCTGCGCGGTGCGCAGAAGCAGATCGTCGACGAGATCGCCCGGGAAGCCCGGCAGCGCGGCGTGGACGTGGACTTCGAGTGGCTGACCGACCAGGACCCGGTGCCCACCGACATGTCGATGCAGGACCTGATCGCCGGTGCCGCCGACGGACTCGGCATGGACTGGAAGGCAGTCCCGTCCGGGGCCGGCCACGACGCCGCCCACCTGGCCCGGCTCGGCCCGATGGGCATGGTCTTCGTCCCGTCCGTCGGTGGTCGCAGCCACTGCCCGGAGGAACTGACCGAGGTCGCCGACATCGCCCGCGGCACACACGTACTCGCCGCCGCTCTCACCGGACTCGACGACCGTGCACAGCCCGCCGCAATCCGGTGACGGCCCGGCACACCGTCCGACGCGCCACCCGGCAGAGCATCACGAGGAGGAGACCCGCGCCATGATGACATCGCGCCCCACGACCAGCGCCCATCCGCCTGCCGCCCAGAGCGTCACCGAAGAGCGCGCGGTCGCCCGCCGCTCGGTGGCGGCGGCAGCCTTCGGCAATGCGATGGAGTGGTACGACTTCTCGGTCTATGCCTTCTTCGCGAGCTACATCGCCCACAACTTCTTCCGGGACAACAACGCGACCTCGGCGCTGATGAGCACGTTCGTCGTCTTCGGCGCCGGGTTCGTGGCCCGTCCCCTTGGCGCGGTGGTCGGCGGTGTGTACGCCGACCGGATCGGCCGCAAGGCCGCCCTGATGATGTCGATCGGGGCGATGGGCATCGGCACGTTCCTCATCGCGGTCGCGCCACCGGTCACCCTGATCGGCGTCGGCGCCCCCATCCTGCTGCTGATCGGCCGACTGTTCCAGGGATTCTCCACCGGCAGCGAGATCGGCGGAGCCGCGTCGTTCCTGATCGAGACCGCTCCCGCCGACCGCCGCGCGCTGTACTCGTCCTGGTTGCAGGCGTCGATGGGCATCTCCAATCTGCTCTCCGCCCTCGTCGGCTTCATCATCACTTCCGTCTTTCCGGAGTCGGCCCTGCAGGACTGGGCCTGGCGGATCCCGTTCCTCCTCGGCCTCCTGATCATTCCGGTCGGTGTGTACATCCGCCGTCAGTTGCCGGAGACCGAGGCCTTCACGGAACAGGACGGGACGGGGCAGGGCGCCGCCGACGAGCCGGGGCCACTGCGCGTACTCCTGTCGCAGCACCGGGCCGCGCTCGGTACCGCCCTGCTTGTCTCCATGCTGTGGACCATCAGCGTCTACGCCTTCTTGATCTACCTCCCGACGTACTACAAGCTGCCCGAGGCCGGTCTCGGCTTCACCGCACAGCAGACGTTCCTCGCCTCGCTCGTCGGCAACGTCGTCGTCCTCGCGGGCTGTCTGTCCGCCGGGCGCCTCGCCGACCGCGTGGGAACCAGGCCGCTGCTCACGGGGAGCGCGGTGGCGATGATCGTCCTGCCGACGCCCTGTCTGATGTGGCTGCATGCCCAGCCGCAGGTGCCGGTGCTTTTGGTGGTCCACATGGTGCTGTGTGGCGCCGTCGCGGGCTTCGCCGGTGTCGTCTCGTCGGTCCTGCCACGGGCCTTCCCCGTGCGCGTACGCTCTACCGGCTTGTCACTGAGCTACAACATCGCGGCCGTCTTCTTCGCCGGCACCACCCCGGTCCTGATGACCTGGGCGACCGGCGAACTCACGGTCTACGCCCCCACACTCTGGGTCGTCCTCGGCTCGGTGTGCTGCCTGGCGGTACTCCCCTCTTTGTACCGTCAGGTGCAGCGGGTGGCCGAGCAGGAGGCGTAAGCGGGCCGACGTGGGCTTGCCACGCCGGACAAATTCCGTTGAGGGACCCGCGCCCCCGAGGCAGGATGCCGCCCATGGAGCTGAACGGGGACAAGGTCCTCCTGCGACCCGTGGGCGACGGCGACAGCGAGATCCTCGCCAAGATCGTGAGCGAACCGGAGGTCGCGGCGTGGTGGTCGCCGCCGGACGGTTTCGAGGACATGCTCGCCGTCGTCTTCGAGGGCGAGATCATCGGCGCGATCCAGTTCGACGAGGAGAACGAGCCGGAGTTCCGGCACGCCGGCATCGACATCTTCCTGACCGCGCGGC
This sequence comes from Streptomyces sp. NPDC002790, assembly GCF_040295505.1. Classification (NCBI taxonomy): domain Bacteria; kingdom Bacillati; phylum Actinomycetota; class Actinomycetes; order Kitasatosporales; family Streptomycetaceae; genus Streptomyces; species Streptomyces sp. NPDC002790. The sequence continues at coordinate 104,315 of NZ_JBEOVM010000003.1, forward strand.
GGCACGGGCAGGGGCTTGGGACCGACGCGGTGCGCACGCTGGCCGGGTGGCTCGTGCGGGAGCGCGGTCATCACCGGCTGACCATCGACCCGGCCGCGGCCAACACCGTCGCGATCCGCAGCTACACCAAGGTCGGCTTCAAGCCCGTGGGGATCATGCGGGCATACTGGCGCAACCATCGGACGGGCGTACCGGAGGACGGTCTGCTGATGGATCTGCTCGCCGGGGAACTGACCTGAGAGGAACTGGCCTGAGAGGAACTGACCTGATCGGTCGCCTCGGGAACAGCAGGCCCGTCCCGCGCGGTTGCATCTGCAGGGGCGCGGCGCATCCACCGCGCGCTCCGATCAGACATGTTTCCGCAGGAGGACCTCTTCATGACCGACCGACCCTTGACGCTCATGGCCGTGCACGCCCACCCCGACGACGAGGCCACCAGCACCGGAGGGGTCCTCGCGCGGTACGCGGCGGAAGGCATCCGCACGGTGCTCGTGACCTGTACCGACGGCGGTTGCGGTGACGGGCCGGGAGGCGTCAAGCCCGGCGAACCCGGCCACGATCCCGCAGCCGTCGTCAAAATGCGCCGCCAGGAACTGGAGACGAGCAGCGAGGTCCTGAAGATCAGCAACCTGGAGACGCTGGACTACGCCGACTCCGGGATGATCGGCTGGCCGAGCAACGAGGCCCCCGAATCCTTCTGGCAGACCCCCGTTGAGGTGGGCGCCGCCCGGCTCGCGGAGCTCATGCGCCACTACCGCCCCGACGTGGTCGTCACGTACGACGAGAACGGCTTCTACGGCCACCCCGACCACATCCAGGCCAACCGCATCACCATGGCGGCCCTGGAGATGATCGACTTCACGCCGAAGGTGTACTGGACGACGATGCCCCGCTCGGGTATGCAGCGGTTCGGCGAGATCTTGCGCGAGTTCCACCCGGACATGCCGGAGCCGGACCCCGCCGAGACCGCCGCGATGGCCGACATCGGCCTCCCGGACGACGAGATCACCACGTGGGTGGACACCACCGCGTTCAGCGACCAGAAGTTCGACTCGCTGGCCGCGCACGCCAGCCAGGGCGAGAACATCTTCTTCCTCAAGATGGGCAAGGAGCGGTTCGGCGAGTTCATGGGCCTGGAGACCTTCGTCCGCGTCAAGGACACCACGGGCGCGCCCACACCCGAGAACGACCTCTTCGCCGGGTTGCGCTGATCCGCCACGCGAGCTCCGCCCCGCGACCTCAGTCGAGGCGCAGGGCGGGCTCCGCCACGCGTTGCGACCCCGCCGCGTACAGGTCGCGGCGGAAGGACTCCCGGATCGTGTAGACCGAGACGAAGGTCAGGACCGAGAGCAGCAGGATGTACGCGGAGACCGACCAGGACGAGCCCGTCGCGGCCAGCATCGCGGTCATGAGGAACGGGGCGAGGCCGCCCGCGAGCACCGAGGCCGTCTGGTAGCCGAGGGAGGCGCCGGAGTAGCGCACCTCCGCCGGGAACATCTCTGCATACAGGGCGGCCTGCGGCCCGTACATGGTGGCGTGGATCGTGAAGCCGGTCAGCAGGGAGAGGAAGGTCAGCGGCGCCGATCCCGTGTCGATCAGCCAGAACAGCGGGAAGGCGAAGAGGCCCATGAGCGCCGCGCCGGTGAGGTAGAGCTTGCGGCGGGACCAGCGGTCGGAGAGCGCGCCGAAGAGCGGGATGGTGACGATCTGGGTGGCACCGGCGCCGAGGACGCAGAGCAGCGTGGTGGTGCGGGAGAGGCCGGCGTGCGTGGTGCCGTAGTCGAGCATGCCGCTGATCAGGATGTAGAACGTGGCGTTCACGACGAAGAAGGCGCCGGATGCCTGGAGGATGGCCCGCCAGTGGTGGCGCAGGGCCTGGCGCAGCGGAGACTTGCGGACCCCGGCGGTGTGCTCGGCCTGCGCGGACTGGTCGCGCATGGCCTGGAAGACCGGCGAGTCCTCGATCTTCAGCTGTACGTAGAGGCCGACGGCGACCAGGGCGAGGCCGGTGACGAAGGGGATCCGCCAGCCCCAGCTGGTGAACGCCGTGTCGGACAGGGTCGCGGTGAGCAGCAGGAACACGGCGTTGCCCGCGACCGCGCCGATGATGGCGCCGGTCTGGACGAGACTCCCGTAGAAGCCGCGGCGTTCCACGGGCGCGTGCTCGGTGAGGAGCAGCGCCGCGCCGCCCCACTGCGCGCCGACGCCGAGCCCCTGGATGAGGCGGAGGAGTACGAGCAGTACGGGTGCCCAGATGCCGACGGTGTCGTACGTGGGGAGCACACCGACGCCGAACGTCGCGATGCCCATCACCACGAGCGCCCCCACCAGTGGCGGTTTGCGCCCGAACCGGTCGCCGAGGTGGCCGGCGACGATCCCGCCGAGCGGCCTCGCGACGAAGCCCACGGCGAAGGTCGCGAAGGAGGCCAGGGTTCCTGCGATGTCGCTGAAGGAGGGGAAGAACAGGTCCCCGAGGACGAGTGCCGCGGCGGTGGCGTAGATGAGGAAGTCGAACCACTCCAGCGCCGTGGAGAGGACGGCCGCCCCCGCGAGCCGGCGCATTCCGTTGCCGTGCGTTCCGCTGTCGCGCGTTCCGCTGCTGGTCACCGCTGGTCGCCTCCTGTCGGGAGCTGCTGGTTCAGGAGCTGCTGGGCCTGTTCGCGGAGCGCGGCGGCCCGGATCTTCGTGCCGTTCGTGCCCGAGGTGGTGGGCATGCGGTCCAGTACGTGCACGGCCGCAGGGACCTTGAAGCGGGCCAGGCCCTGCGCGCACCACTCCCGCAGACCCTCGGGTTCGGTGGGTGTGTCGAGGACGACGAAGGCCACGGCCTGCGGCGCGCCGTCCGGGCCGCGCGCGCCGACGACCTTCGCGGTCCTTACGGCGGGGTGCGCGGCCAGCCGCTGCTCGATCTCCGCCGGGTCGACGAGGAAGCCGCGCAGCCGCAGCACGTCGCCCATCCGGCACACGTACTCGACGGCCCCGTCCTCGGCGATCGTCGCCAGATCCCCGGTGCGGAACCATCCGTCGGGGGTGAAGGCACGCTCGGCGGCCTCCGGATCGCCCAGGTAGGCGTCGACGACGTTGGGGCCGCGCAGCTGCAACTCGCCCTGGCCGCCGGGCCGTACGGGTTCTTCGGTCTCCGGTTCCACCACCCGTACGGCGATGTCCGGTGACACCGGATGGCCGCCGCCCGTCCAGCGGCGCGGCGCGGGTTCGGCGGTCGGCCAGCACAGGGCGAGGGCGAAGACCTCCGAGGAGCCGTACACACCGGAGGTGTGCGTACCGAACTCCTTCCGCGCCCACGCGGCGATGTCACGGGTCCGGCCGAGGAAGTCGGCCATGCCGAGCCAGCGCAGCCGTGAGAGGTCGCGCGGCTCGCGCCGCCAGGCGTCGACGAGCCGGGAGACCATGTCGTCGCCGCCCACGAGGTGGGTCGCCCCGTGCCGGGCGAGACCGGCGAGCGCCGTGTCCTCCTGGAAGACGGGTTCGAGCAGGCAGGCGGCGCCGCCCGCGATGGCGGCCATGGCGGTGGTGAAGCCGAAGGTGCCGGAGAGCGGCAGGATGCAGCCGACGACGTCGCCGTCCTCGATGCCGAGGGCTCGGGCGTCGGCCTGCGCGTGGGCGACGACGGCGGACTCGCGGTGCGCGGCGAGTTTGGGCCGGCCCGTGGAGCCGGAGGTGGTGAAGGCGACGGTGAGTTCGTCTCCGGTGTGCACGGGCGGGGCGGTGGTGCCTCCGGTGACGCTGCGGGGTGTCCAGGCACCGGAGCCCACGTCGTACGCGGAGGGGTCGGCCGGCGGGTCCGCGTCCGGGCCCGGGACGACGGCGACCACGGGGGTGGGCGCGGTGGTGCGGGGCAGGGCGCGGCGGAGGATGCCGGCCAGGTCGAGGCCGTGGAAGTCGTGCGCGAGGGCGATGACCTGCGGGCGGGCACGGTCGAGTACGTGCACCAACTCGTCCACGTTGTAACGGGTGTTGACCCCGATGACGTGGGCTCCGAGGCCGGCGGCGGCGAACTGCCAGACCAGTGCGGACGACCAGTTCGGCAGCCACACCGCGACACAGTCGCCTCGGCCGACTCCGGCGTCGGCGAGGTCCGCGTGCAGCCGTGCGACGTGCAGTTGGAACTCCCGGCGGGTGACGGTCGTGCCCTCGCCGGAACCGGAATCGGAGCCCGCGTCGATGGCGAGGACGGCGTCGGGGTCGCGGTCCACGAGCCCGGACAGCAGGTCGGTGAGCGTGGTCATCGGAGTCCTTTCACCGTGCGGTTGACGAGACGGCGCCCGCGCCGTGGGAGGGCCCGTCGGGCGCCTTCGCCCCGGACAGCTGCCCCAGCCAGCCGTGCAGCAGGCCCGCGAAGCCGTCGAGCTCCTCCATCGGATAGTGGCCGACGCCGGGCAGCAGCACGTGCCGCCCGTTCGGCAGCGCCTGGGCCGTCCGCCGCAGCCGTTCGGGGTCGAGCCACAAGTCATCGGCGCCCGCGACCAGTTGGACGGGGCAGCGCGTGTCTTCGAGCCCTTCCCGTACGTCGTGCGTTCCCCAGCCGATGAGGTCGGCGCTGGAGACGGCGGGGTCCTCGCGGCGGTGCATGGTGGCGATGAGTTCCGCCGTGGCGGGCGGCGCGGCGGAGCCGACGACCGCGAGGGTGCCCAGGTACGTCCGGTCGGAGCGGCTGGGCGCGGCCAGGTCCTGCAGTTCACGGCGGAGCCCCGCCACGTTGACCCGCCCGGGTCCGGCCTCGGCCGCCAGGACGACGGCACCGGCCAGCCCCTCCCCCGCCCGCACCGCCAGGTCGAGTGCGATCTTGCCACCGATGGAGCACCCGACGACGTACGGCCGCTCCAACTTAAGGGCAGCGATGAGGTGTTGACACCAGTCCGCGTACTGGGACAGGTCCTCGACCGGGCCTGAGCGGGCGGGCTCGGAGCGGCCGTGTCCCGGCAGATCCGGAACGATCACGCGGTAGCCGAACGCGGCCAGCTCGTCGGTGGTGCGGCGCCACTGCACACCACTCTGCCCGGCCGTGTGCAGGCAGAGCACGGGGGCGCCACCCTCCGCCCGCTCGGCGTACACCTCCTCTACGTAGCCGAGTACTCCGTCGATCTCCAGGTAGCGGGCTTCGTGCCGGATGCGGGTCATGCGCGCGCCTCCTCGGCCAGTGTCCGTGCCGCGTCCGTGATGAGGTGGAGGACCTTGGTCAGGCGCAGGTACTCGTACGCGTCGCCGGTGGCGTGGAACTGTCCGCGCATCATGCGCGCGACGAGGTCGTTGCGCTCCCCGGTGAGCAGTTCGGTCCAGGTCAGCTCGTCGGCGGCGAGGGTGAAGGTCGGCCCGTGCGGGGTGCGGCGGGCGACGTCGACGACGCGGCCGAGGTAGACGCGCAACTGCACCTCGCTGTCTCCCGACCGGAGCCCGATGGCGCCGTCCCACGTGGCGGTCACGGCGGCGAACCGCTCGTCCTGGGCGAGGAGTTCCGCGAGGGCGCTCCCCCACTCCACGGTTCCGGGCGCGAGGGCGGTCGGGTCGGGCCCCGCACCACGGGCGCCGACCAGGACCGCACTGGTGCCCTCCTGGACGCGCTCGCCGCGCTGGTTTTCGAGGACCACGTGCCGGTGGACCACGCCCTGGTGCGGGTCGGATGTGCGGCGGCAGCGGGTGATGGTGAGCGTGCACTGGAGGGTGTCACCGACGTACGAGGGCTTCAGGTAGCGCCAGTTGGTGTCCAGCAGGGCGATGACGGATTCACCCGCGAGGCCCATGTCGTGGAGGAACCCGAGAAACGCCGCGATGCCGAACGGCCCGTGCAGCACCGGCCGTTCGAAGCGCGTCCGCGCCGCCCACTCGGGGTCGGTGTGCAACGGGTGCCGATCACCGCTGAGTTCCGTGAATGCCACCAGATCGTCGGCGGTGATCCGGCGCGTGCCACTGGTCCAGCGTTGGCCGGGCCGGAAGTCCTCGAAGTACAAGGACTGCGTACGGGCCGCCGGTTGTGATGCTGCCACGCGCGACTCCATCCATCGTCACCCCTCTCTCATCCACTCCGACAAGAACGAACGCGACAAGAACGAACGTTCATGCGTAGAGAAGCAGCGCACAAGTCCGCCCGTCAATAGGTGCGTTGACCTTTCCAGGAGGGGCCCGTAGCCTCCCCGCATGAACGATCGTTCTCCCGTACCGGACCTGATCGGCGACTCCGGCCGGGGCAATGAGGCGGCCATCCTCCGCGCCGCGCTGCGGCTGTACGCGGAGCGCGGCTTCAACGGCGCCTCGATGCGGGACATCGCCCGCGCCGCGGGCACCAGCCTGTCCAACCTCTACAACTACTTCCCGTCCAAGGCCCGCCTTCTCGCGGAGCTCCTGAACCGCGCCAACGCGCTGCTGTCCGCGCAGGTGACATCGGCGGTGGACACCGCGGGCAAGGAAGTGGCCGAGCAACTGGGCGCGGCGGTACGCGCGTACGTGAGCTTTGTGGCGGACTACCAGACCGCCATGCTCATCGCGCTGAGCGAGGTGCGGCACCTGGAGGGCGAGGAGCGCGCCCAGGTGGTCGCCGAACGCGACCGCAACCAGGAGATCTTCGAGGAGCTGGTCGCCGCGGGCGCCGCGTCCGGCGCCTTCACCACCCCGTACCCACGGGACGCGGCGCGCAGCATCCTCGCGATGTGCTCCACCATCGCCACGTGGTACCGCCCGGAAGGCCGGCTGACCAAACAGGACCTGTGCGACCAGCACGCCCGCTACGCCCTGGCGCTCCTGGAGGGCGGGGTCGAGAACGACTGAACCGCGGTACGGGTCAGAGCCAGTCGCCGTCGGTCACGGATCCGAGGCCGACACCCGACAGGCGCCGGTGCAGGGAGACGGCCTGCCCCTCCGTCAGCGACGCGACGTGGTCGGCCGCGGCGCGCAGCGGGTCGCCGTGGAGGTCGAGTTCCTCGGCGCGGCCGGTGGGCAGCAGGTGCGGGGATTCGTGGGTCCAGCGCAGCAGTTGGGAGACGATGCGGCGCTTGCCGTGCTGCTGGGTGGCCAGGGCCGGACGGTCGATGACGTAGCACCAGACCAGTTCCTTGAGCAGTTCGCAGGCCGTCCGACGCTCGGTGGGGACGACGAGGCGGGCACCGTACCGGATCGCGGCCGCGCCGCCGACCTCCAGGTCTATGTCGCGGGTGAAGTGGTCGATCAGCTTGGCGGTGCGGGCGTTGAGGGCGACATCGTCCGCGTGGCGGCCACCGTGGGGCTTGGCGATCGACAGCGCCTTGGCGATGCCGGCCAGGATGTGGACCGCCTCGTCGCGGTCGAAACCGGCGCCCGCGCGGTGGCGCTTGGCCGAGACGTAGTCCAGGAAGCGCTGCGTCTCGCGCTCCGTGTCGCCGCCCGCGGCCCCGGGTGACGGAAACAGCGCGGCCAGCGGGATCAGCCCGGCGCGATAGAAGTCCTCCACGTCATGGCAGGCGTAGGTGACATCGTCGGCCCAGTCCATCAGCTGCTCCTCGATGGGCACCGAGTCGTCGTCGCGGCCCGCGCGCACCCACCTGAACGCCTCCCGGTCGACCGCGTAGACGCCCCATTTGGCGTGCCGCGCCGGGTCCACGTCGCGCGGGGCGCGCTCCCACGGGTACTTCGTGGCCGCGTCCAGGCAGGCCCGGGACAGGTGGAGTCCGCGATGGCCCGCGTACTTGTGGGCGGCCAGGAAGGTGAGGATGTGGAGGGTCTGGGCGTTGCCCTCGAAGCTGTCGAGGACGCCGTGTCCGGCGTGCAGTTCGTCCATCGTCGCGCGCAACGCCATCTCGCCGGCGTGGCCGAACGGCGGGTGCCCGATGTCGTGCGCCATGCAGGCCGCCTCGACGAGTGCGGGATTCGGTCCGCCGTAGCGGCGCTCCAGCCGTTCGGCCATGCGCCGCCCCAGCTGCGCGACCTTCATCGAGTGGGTGAGCCGCGTGTGGTAGGCGCCGAGTTCGCTGCTCGCGACGACCTGGCTCTTGCCCGCGAGCGCCCGCCACTGCGTCGAGTACAGGATGCGGTCCACATCGTGCTCGAACCCCGACCGCTGTCCGTCGTCCGCGACACGTCGGCGCAGGGAGTGCTGCTCCAGGTCCTCATCGGTGTATTCGGCAGGCCGCATGGGCGCGATGGTACTGGACCCGTTCGCGCCGACGGCTGGGCGGACGCCAGGACCGGGGCCCGAACACCGCCCGTTCCCCGACGGCGGACAATGAGCTCTCCAAGAAGCTCCGGAACTGGAGGGGAAGCGTGACCGAGACCAGCGACACCCGATCCGCCGCCGACGACAAAGGGCGAGGCGAGGCGCCACGGAGCCGGCTTCAGCGCCTGATGCGCTACATCCCCCTGATCGCCCCCGTCCTGCTGTGGGCGGTGCCGTGCTGGGTCCTTCTGTACGCCGGTCAGCACTGGCCGGCCCCCGTGACGCCGATCGGCACCGTGCTGCTCGCCCTCGGCATGATCGGGATGCCGCTCACGATGATGCGCGGCCACGGACGGCGCCAGCAGGACCGCGCGGCGATCGTCGGTGACACGCTGCTGGGCTCCATCTGGGTCCTGTTCACGTGGTCCGTGCTGCTCGGCGTTCTGCTGCGGCTCGCCCTGACCGTGGCCGGCGTCGGTGACGGTCAGGGCCGGGCGCGCATCGTCACGTGGGCCGTCCTCGGTGTGTCCGCCGTGCTGCTCGCCTGGGGGTACGCGGAGGCCAAGCGCGTGCCGCGCGTGCGACGGCTCGACGTACAACTCCCGCGCCTGGGCGCCGGGTTGGACGGCACCCGCGTCGTCCTGATCACCGACACCCACTACGGTCCTCTCGACCGCGCCCGCTGGTCGCAGCGGCTCTGCGAGACGGTGAACACCCTGGAGGCCGACCTGGTCTGCCACACCGGCGACATCGCGGACGGCACCGCCGAACGCCGCCGCGCGCAGGCCGCCCCGCTGGGCACCGTGCAGGCGACCCGCGCCCTCGTCTACGTCACCGGTAACCACGAGTACTACAGCGAGGCCCAGGGCTGGGTCGACCTGATGGACGAACTGGGCTGGGAGCCGCTGCGCAACCGCCATCTGCTGCTCGAACGCGGTGGTGACACCCTCGTGGTCGCCGGCGTCGACGACGTCACGGCCGAATCCTCCGGCCTTGCCGGCCACCGCGCCCACCTCGCCGGAGCCCTTGAGGGCGCCGACCCCGAACTCCCCGTGCTCCTCCTCGCCCACCAGCCCAAGTTCATCGACCGGGCGGCGGCCCACGGCGTCGACCTCCAGCTCTCCGGCCACACCCACGGCGGCCAGATCTGGCCCTTCCACCACCTGGTCCGCCTCGACCAGCCGGCCCTCGCCGGCCTCAGCCACCACGGCCCGCGCACCCTCCTCTACACCAGCCGCGGCGCCGGCTTCTGGGGCCCACCCTTCCGCGTCTTCGCGCCCAGCGAGATCACGCTGCTGGTGCTGCGCTCGCCGCAGGCCGCGACGTCGGCGTAGGGCCGCGAACTGCGGCACGTACCGACGGATACAGAGGTCAAATCCCGGAAGGGCAAAGGAAAAGAAGGAGTCAAGCGTGCGGATGCGGGCCATCCCGAGGCGCGTGCGGAAGGAGTGGGGAGTTAGCCTGGATCTTGGTTGTCCGGGGCAACCAATGTTCCTGGGCGGGTGCCATTCGCGCCGGGCTCGGTGTCATGCGCCGACGGCTCCGGACCGCCTCCCCCACGCCCAACAAAAGCACTACCACCGGCGCGTACGCAGACTGGCGGGCCGGTGGCCCCAGGAGGACGATCCATGCCTGCCGAGGCATCCGCACCCACCCCCACCCCCGCAACACCCCAGACATCCAAGGTCAGTTCGAACGACCCGGTGATATCTGACGCGGCGTCCGACACGTCGGGCCCCTTCCGCACCTTCGTCGAGAACAACCTCGACATGCTGGCGGCCCACCCCGACCGCGAGGTCCTGGTCCACGAGGACCGTCGGCTGACGGCAGGTCAATTCCGGTCGCTGGTATACCGCATGGCGCATGCGATCGCCGCTCAGGGCGTGACGCGCGACGCGACCGTCACCCTGCTCAGCGGCAACCTGCCGGAGACCGTCGCGGCCCGGTACGCCGCCAACCTCGTGGGCTGCCGGGTCAACCACCTCTACAACAAGCTGTCGGCCGACGTTCAGGCTGCGATCGTTCAGGACGTCGAGACCCAGGTACTGATCGTCGACCCGCACTACGCGGACCGCGCCGCGGAGATCACCGAGGCCGCGCCCGTACGGCACGTACTCGTACTGGGCGAGTCCAAGCGCGAGATCGGGCAGGATCTGCTGGCGCTCGCCACCGAGCAGCCCGACGAGCCGTTCGTGTCCCGCGCCCGCCCCGACGACATCTGCACCATCCGGCACACCGGTGGCACGACGGGCCACCCCAAGGGCATCGTCACCACCTTCGAGCAGGTCAACCGGATGCGTCGGATGGTGGCTCAAGCGACCCCTTCGGAGCAGGAGGCGCCGCGGCAGCTCGCCTGCACCACCCTCGCGCACGCCGCGGGCATGCTGGCGGACGGCGTCCTCCAGGCCGGCGGCACCGTCGTACTGCAAGACGACTTCGACGCGGGCGAGGTGCTCGCCACCATCGAGCGCGAGCGCATCACGCACCTGTTCCTGCTGCCGCCGCTCGTCTATCAGCTCCTCGACCACCCGGACTCCGAGCGCCGCGACCTCAGCAGCCTGCGCGGCCTGACGTACGGCGGCTGCCAGGCGTCGCCCGCGCGGATCTCGGACGCCGTGCGCCGCTTCGGGCCCGTACTCCTGCAGTTCTACGGGCAGAACGAGGCCGGTGGCATCAGCGTCCTCACCCCCGCGGACCACGACCTGGACCGGCCCGAGCGGATGCGCTCCGCGGGCAAGGTGCTGCCGAGCGTGGAGGTCGCCATCCGTGACACCGACGGCAAGGATCTGCCGGTCGGCGAACTGGGCGAGATCTGCATCCGGTCCGAGGGCACGATGACGGGCTACTGGAAGCAGCCGGAGCTGACCGCCGAGGTGCTGCGGAACGGGTGGCTGCACACCGGTGACATCGGCTTCCTCGACGAGGACAACTACATCACCGTCGTCGACCGGCTCAAGGACATGATCGTGGTCGTCGGCGGTCACGTGTACACCACCGAGCTGGAGGACCTGCTCAACTCGCACCCGAAGGTGTCGCAGAGCGCGGTCTTCGGCGTCCGGGACACCGACCGCATGGAGCAGGTGCACGCCGCGGTCGTAGCCGCGCCCGGCGTCGCGTTGGAGGCGGAGGAGCTGCGGGCCGCGGTGCGCGGGCAGCGCGGCCCGATGTACGAACCGGCCCACATCACCTTCGTGGACGCGCTGCCCCTGACGGACGCGGGCAAGCCCGACAAGAAGCTGCTGCGGCAGCGGGCGGAGGAGCCGGCCCAGGGCGTCTGACCGCATCTGACCTCTCTATCGCCCGTTTCTATCGCCCGTTCCACGGACCACTGGCAGCAGTGGGCGTGGGACTGGGCGGAAGGGAGGGCGCGGTCGGGAGTCGGCGGTCCGGCGGGGGCGAATGCGGCGGCGTGTGTGTCGGCTCGGCTGCGCGGGAGCGGGTGTGGCTCGGCTGCGCGGTCGTCGCCGGGCGCGGGCCGCTTCCGCTCCCGTTCCCACTCCCGTTGCCTGGGGTGTCGAGAAGGTGGCCCGTCGCCTCGACCGCGGCGCCGCAGACGAGCAGTGCCACGGCCAGCGCGGTGAGTCCGGTGGAGGCGCGCCGACGACGGGTCGCCGTGGCACGCGATTCGATGTCCGTCATCAGTCCACGTACTCCTGGGCGACCTCAACGTAGTTGAAGCCCTGGACGTTGGTGTCGATCCGCATGTGGCCACTCTGCGACGAGGCGATCAGGGTGTTCAGCAGACCGGTGATCGCCGCGCTGAGCGCGGACTCGGTGTCCGAACCGTCGGCGATGAACAGCGCCTTGGTGGCCACCTGTTCCAGTACGTCGCGCTGCGCGCCGCCGAAGCCGTAGGCGATCACATGCGGATGGCGCGGCCAGTCCCGGTTCACGAGTGTGCGGAACGGGTCCCGCCAGTGCGCGTCGGTGGGCACACCGTCGGTCAGGAAGAAGACCGTCGGCCGCAGCACGTCGAGGTTCTGCGTTCTCAGGTCGCTGACGTCCTGTTCGATGCACTCCCGCACCCGGTCGAAGGTCTTGCCGTACTCCGTGCGTCCGCCGCAGATCACCTCGGGCATGACCGGTACCTGCTCCATGTCCGACATCGGGATGACCACGTGCACATCGGTGGAGAAGGCGACCACGCAGACCCGGGCGAACTCCGAGACACGAGGATTCGTCGCCAGGTTGTAGTGCAGACGGGCAAGGGTCGCGTTGAGCACTGCCTCGTGCTGTTTCATCGACGATGACGCGTCGATCACGACGTAGGTGGGCAGGCAGAGTGACATGGTGCACCTCTGAGCTAGTGGTTGGCGGCGATCACGATCAGCAGGATCGCGGCGAGGACGAGGACGAGCACCCAGCCGACCTGGGTGGCGGTCTCGGATGGCTTCTGGGAACCCAACTCGGCTTCCTTCGCCGCCTGTTGAGAGACGGCGGGCGGTCGCGGAGCCGGGAGCTTCGTGGGCCGCGCAGGCAGCGGCGGCAGTTTGGTGCGTGTCGGGCGTGGTGTGGCCCTGAGATAGGGGCCGGCGTTCAGCGCCTGGTTCAGCTGGGCGGCCGAGGGGCGTCGCTCGCGGTCGGTCGCGAGCAGCATGTCGAGCAGCACTTCGGAGACGGCCGGCCGGCTCGGCCAGGGGGACGCGGCGACGGTGTGGAAGGTGTGCGCGTCACGCAGGCCCGTCATGCACTTGGCGACGAGCAGTCCGAGCCGGTAGCGGTCGGTGTACTCGTCCGCGTCGGTGCCCGGCGGTGTGAGTGGGTCGGCCCAGTTCGGCTGGTGGATGTCGGGCATCTTCGCCGGCTGACATCCGTCGACGTCGATGAGGTACACGGAGCTGCGGCCCGGACTCCAGAAGGCGTTGGAGAACGACCAGTCCGAATAGACCAGGCCCAGGCTCTCCAAGATGGCGGCGAGCCGCGTCAGTTGGCGACAGGCGTCCAGCCTGCCCGCGGCACCGGGGGACGGCAGGCCGACGCCCCGGATCGACTCGTCGGACTTCGCCAGCCAGTCGATCTCCACGAAGCGGCGCTCGCTGAACGCGCCGCGCCGCAGCTCGCACCGGTACTCCTCGGGCGCCATCGGGATCACGCAGCCGACGGCCGGGTTGCCGGGCTCCTCGATCCGGGCCGCGGGCCAGCACGTACCGGCGTACAGGAGCGCGCGCTCCTCCTCCGGCAGTGTGTCCGGGGCCGCGATCAGCAGGTCGAGCCGCTGGGCGTCCTCCGGGTGCTGGTCCGGCCGGTAGAGCTTGGCCAGCCAGCCCGGATGGTTCGTCAACGGCCGTACGGCGACGGCCTGGCCGTTGTGTTCGGAGATCGGCTCGGCCAGCGGGCCGAGATCGCCGACACTCACGGTGCGCGGCAACGCCAAGCCGCGTGGATCGGCCGCCGGACTGCCACCGGCACCGCTGGCGAGAGGGGATTCCGTCATGCCCGGCCCCCGTTCCACGCCACGACCGCCGTACGGTCGTCAAGGCACTGCGGCGCGTCGAAGCCGACGTCGGCGGTGAACCGGGTCGCCGGGACCGGCGCACGCCAGGCGTTCGCGAAGTACTCGTTGACGTTGCCCGCGGGGTCCGCCCACGCGTCGCCGATCCCGTCCGTGACCAGGGCGAGGGCGGCGCCGGGAGCCAGCGGGACGTAGACGTCCCCGACCAGTTGCGGGGTGTCGGGCAGTCGGCCGGCGACCTCGTTCGAGACCACGGCGGACGTACGGTCCTTGGCCTCGCCTGCCGCGAACCGCCACGACGGGACACGCGGGTCGAGCGTCCAGGCCGAACTGTCCCCCAGCCACGCGATCCAGGCCTGCGCGACGCCGTTCGCGTCCGGCTCGGCGAGCACCGCGGTGATCAGCACGGTGGCCAGCTCCGAGGTGTCGACGCCCCGGCCGCTCGCGTGCGCGGCGATCGACTGCGCGATCCGCCCGTACAGGTCCTTGGCGTCGAGCCCGCCGAATCCCACGGACTCGAGTTGCTCGCGCAACAGGGTGACGGCCTGGCTGGAGGCCGTGGTGGCCCCGGCGTCGGACCGGGACGCGCTCGACAGGCCGTCGGCCACGGCCACGATCGCGTACCGGCTGTCCCCGCTTCGTCCGATCCGGTAGGAGTCCTGGCGCGGCTCGGCGGGCTGGGCGCAGCGGTGGCCAGGACCGATGACGGAGGCCGCGCGGAGGGTGAAGGAACCGACCGTGGCCTCGTCGGCGGCGATCCCGTTCTGCACGGTGCGCTCCGGCAGCAGCCAGCGGTAGCCCTGGGCGCGGGCGCCGTCGCCGAAGCGGGGGACGCTCAGGTCGGTCGGCTGCTCGCGCAGGAAGGGCCGGGGCCTTGGGGGTTGGGGCTGGGGTTGGGGCGCCGCGGGCCCGGCGGCGTAGCGGCAGATCGGAAGTGTCGTGCCGGGGCGGGGTTCCTGGGCGGGTCGATCCCGCTGTTCGGCCGACCGTGCCGCGGGCGCGGAGCCCAGCACGGCCGCCGCGCCGATCACCCCCACGGCCGCGAGGGCCAAGGCGTCCACCAGCGGGCCGAACCGCCGGTGTTCCGCGCCGACTTCGAAGAAGGCGCCGATGACGACGGCCGCGAACAGCACCCACCGCAGCCGCCCGTCCATGAGTGCGCCGCGCCGGCCGTCGGCCCGGCTCACGGCCGTTCCCCGCGCTCGTGGGGCGTCGGCCCGGACGCGAAGTGCTGGCTGCCGTTCTGCACCGCGTACACCTCACCCGAATTGCTCGCGAAATTGAGCTGGGTCACGTTGTCAGGACCTTCCGGGGTGCGCAGCGAGGCCAGGGCACTGACGTCCTGGGCGAGACCCGGGTCCCCGTCGAGCAGCCGGGACAGGGCCTCGGTCCAGTAGTCCACGGCCCGGGCATCGACCGCTCCCCTCGTGGCGGTCGATGCCCGGTCCAGCGCGACAGTCAGCTCGTTGCTGCGGCTGCCGCGGGCCCGGGAGAGCACGCGGCTCATCAGCCGCTTGGCCTCCTGCCAGAGATCCGTGCCCATGGCGGAGACCAGTGCGGTGGCGCCGCTTGCGGCCAGCGCGGTGAGTTCCTCGTTCATCAGCGGGTATCAACCTCGGTCGTTGTGGCGGATGTACTGGTCGCCCCGGTGAGCGGCGAAGACCGTCGCGTGGCCCGTGGCCCGGACGAGTTGCTCGACGGAGGCGGTACGTGGCTCGGACGGTGCGGGACGTTCTGGTCGCGGCGCGGGCCGATCGACGGAGGCGGAGTCGGAGTCGCGGCCGGAGACCGGGTCGGAGCCGGCGCGTGGTCCGATGGGGCTGCCCGGGTACCAGAGCCAGGCGCGCGCGGCGTACTCCTTGACGCGCACGTCGGCGGCGGTGAAGGCGTCGGCGTCGAGCCCCTCGTGGCCGTGCCCGACGGTGTCGTCGTAGACGTGGTGCGACAGGATCGCGGCCAGCGGGGTGCCGCCGGTGCCGGTCAGGGTCGCGCGGCGGAGCGGGTCCGAGTCGAGCAGTCGGGCCAGCGCCTCGAAGGGGGCGCCGGAGACGGCGCCGTCCGGGTCGAGCCGGATCTCGCCCGCGTGCACCGCGACCCGCACCTGTAGCCGGGTGTCCGCGCCGGCCTGCCGGTTGTGCGCACGGATGCGTACGGCCAGCTCCGGGAGCAGCGGAGACAGCAGGGCCGCCTTGGGCAGTCGGGCCGGTGCGACGAGCCGGCAGCCGTCGCCGGTGTCGCCGTAGGTGAAGTCCCGTACGTCCAGGTCCACCGCGCCCAGGGCGTCGGCAAGGGCGGAACGCAGCGCGCCGCGGATCTCCTGCAACCGCCGCTCGCCGCGGCCCGCGGAGCCGGCGATGTCGCAGGCCAGCAGGGCTCGGTACTCGTATCTAGGAATCACTGCGCCTCCACGGTCACGGCGAACTCCGGCACATCGAGGTCGAGTTGCCGTCGTCCGGGACATCCGGTGTGGACAAGATGATTGACGAGACCGTAGAGGAGGGGTCCCCGGGCGGAACGGCTACTAATACGGCTTGTGCGGTTTCGGCCGCACCAAGAAGAGAGGTGGGGCGATGAGCACCACACGTGTTCGCGGGGTCGCGGCCTACTGGCCACCGGCCGGGCTGCTCGGCCGGCTCGACGAGGCCGACCGCACGATCCTCATGGGACTCGGCCACCGCGTGGCCTATCCGGCCGGACAGATCACCATCCGCGAGGCGGACACATCGGATTTCGCACTGCTCCTGCTCGGCGGCATGGTGAAGGTCACCGCGCTCGCACAGGACGGCCGCGAGGCACTCCTTGCGGTGCGGATGGCCGGGGACCTGGTCGGGGAGTTCGCCGGGATCGACGGCCGGCCACGCGTCGGCACCGTGACCGCGTGCGGCAGGGTGTTGGCCCGCTACATTCTGCGCTCCGAGTTGCTGGAGTGCACAAAGCAGCACCCTGCCATCGGGCTTGCGCTCAGCGCGAGCGTCGTGGCCAAGATGCGCACGGCGACCGGCCGGATCGTCGACTTCACCGGCTGCGACGTACTCGGACGCCTTGCCAGGATCCTGCACCACCTCGCCGTCACCTACGGGCGCCCCGGCCGACTCGATGCCCAACTTCCGCTGTCACAGCCGGAGATGGCCACCCTGGTCGGCGCGGCGGAGTCGTCCATCCACAAGGCCCTGCGGGCGCTGCGGGAGTCCGGCGCCATCACGACCGGCTACCGCAGGATCACCATCCACGACCTGGATCACCTCGCCCGGATCGCCGCGGCGGCCGGGCCCAGCTGATCGTCGGCGATCTCGCCGAATGCGACGACACACGTAGCCGAATGCGGCAGAACGCTTAGCCGAATGCGACAGAACACGTAAAAGCACCGGGTTCGCGCGAAGGGGCGGCGCCAGCCTGACCTGGTGCCGGGAACCTGGCGCGGAAGAGAACGAGGGAAGCACATGTCTCAGAACAACGGCGCTCCGGGCGGTTCCGGAGACATCCGGACCGGCGACGTGTCCGGAACGGTGGTCATCGGCGACAACAACACCGTGAGCATCCTGGGTGGAACGCCGCCGGACCCGGTCAAGCGCCCGTCGATCTCCCAGCTGCCGCGTTCCACCACCGAGCCGCTCATCGGCCGGGCACGGGATGCGCGGACACTCCAAGAAGCCATCACAGCAAGGCCGTTGGTGCAGATCTGGGGCGCGTCCGGAGTCGGCAAGAGCGCTTTGCTGCGCCATCTCGCCTGCTCGACGGAGCTCGGCCAGGACGGCGCCGCCTACATCGAGGCCGGCGGACGTACGGCCGATGACATCGCGCAGGCGATCTTCGACATCAGCTTCGACGCGCCGAACTACAAGCCGTCGTGGGAGGTGCTGAAGGAGCACCTGAAGACCCTGCGGCTGCGGATCTACCTGGACGACGCGGCGCTCGACCAGAAGGAGCTGCGCCGCCTCGTCGACATGGCCGCGCGGTCCACGTTCGTCTTCACCGCACAGGAACGGTCCACGGTCGACGGTGTGCACGCCATCGAGCTCAAGGGTCTTACGCCCGCGGCGGCAGCGGAGTTGGTGTCGGCGCTGCTCTCCCGCGAGCTGCGGCCCGACGAGGTGCCGATCGTGGACGCGCTGTGCGACACGGTGGACGGCAACCCGCTCCGGCTGCGGCGCATCGCCATGTCGGCCGCGACCGGCAAGGGCCTGCCGGGCATCGCCGATCTGCCCGAACTGCTTCCCGCGCTGCTCAACAAGGTCAGCCCCGAGGAACGCGACCTGCTGCACCTGCTCGGCTCACTGTCCGGCGCCGAACTGGCCCCCCGGCACCTCAATGAACTGCTCGACCGGACGGACAGCGGCGCACTCGCCGACGGCCTGGTGCGACACGGCCTGCTGCTCGCATCGGAGACCGGTTACAGCTGCCCCCAGGATGTCGCCGATTGCGTGCTGGACACGCGTCGGACGGAGTTCCCCGCCGACCGGCTCTGCCGGACACTCACCCTGTGGGTCGAGGCACGGGACACCACTCCGGACGATGTCGCGGTGCACTTCCAGGCCCTGGACGTCGCGGTGCTGCGGGCGGAGCGGAGCGGACACGCGCAGCTCGGCTCGGCGCTGGCACGTGCCGCCTCGCCGAAGCTGGCGTTGTCCCGGCAGTTCGACGCGTGGGGCAGCCTGCTCGGAGTCGGCTGGGCGGCGGCGCGGAGCGCGGGGCTCGCGGAGGACGAGAAGTTCTTCCTGCACGAGGCCCGCACCCGGCGGAAGGCGATCGGGCGGGGCGCGATGACGGCGGCCCTGGTACTCGAGTCGGGGGCGCTGTGGCATGAACTCGCGGCGCTGCATGGGCAGTCGGCGGCCCAGCAGATCGCCACCATGGGGCCGGCCGGGGGCGGGTCGGTCGCCCCGGCGCCCGGCCTGGCGCACGCGCCGGTTCTCCCGGACCCGACGCCTGCCACCGCGTCCGTCACCGCGAGTCACGGGCAGACGGCCGCGTCCGCGTCCGCCCACGGGGCGACGAGGCCGGTGGTCGACATGTCCTCCTCGCATGCCGCGCAGTCGTCGCACGCCGTACAGTCGCATGCCGCGCAGTCGCACGTCACCGCCCACGGGACCGGCGCACACTCGGCCACCGCCCACTCGGCCACCGCACCGACACCACCGCGGATCGACTTCTCGGGGTCACACGTTTCCGCGACCCACTCGACGCCTTCCGCGAGCACTACGACGTCCGCGGCCGGCA
Organism: Streptomyces sp. NPDC002790; assembly: GCF_040295505.1. Taxonomy (NCBI): domain Bacteria; kingdom Bacillati; phylum Actinomycetota; class Actinomycetes; order Kitasatosporales; family Streptomycetaceae; genus Streptomyces; species Streptomyces sp. NPDC002790. The sequence continues at coordinate 123,124 of NZ_JBEOVM010000003.1, forward strand.
CGGGCCACGCGCCGCATGTCGCCACTGTTGCGGCGGGGGCCAAGGGCGGAACACTCGCCGCAGCGTGCGCGATCGGCGTCGCTGCCGTACTGGGCGTAGGCGCCATCGTTTACGCGAACAACCAGCCGACCCCGTCACCGATCGCCGCGCCGAGCGCCGTCAGTTCGCCGAACCCGGGGTACGACACCGTGCCGGCCGACGACACCGTGCCCGACGACGACACGGTGCCCGACGAAACCCCGTCGCCCAGCTTCGATCCCGTGTGCGCGACCGCGATCCCCGACCTGTCCTCGGATCTCCAGCAGTACTCCACCGACGCGGCCATCGCCGCGGACTCGATCGACTCGTACAACAGCGCCATGAACTCCTACAACTCGGGCGCCGCGTCCACTCCTCCCGACGACAGCACGGTGCGTTCCCAGGTCGGCACCATCATCAGCGATCTTCAGTCCCTCGAGTCCACGTTGCAAGGGGCCATCTCCCAAGCCGAGGACAGCTCGGTGGAATCGGACCTCGACGACATGCTGACGGCCACTCAGCAACTCACGAGCGACTACGAGTCGTACGCGAGCGACCCGGAGAACTCGCAGGTCGACCCGTCGAGTGCGGCCTCGACGATGAACGCCGCGTCGGACAGCCTCCAGACCGACTGCGGCGCGTGACCCCGACACACACCCACCACGAAAGGCAGGCCATGCCCACGGAACCCACTCACGGAGACATCACCGCGGGGGACGTCTCCGGCACCTTCGTCGTAGGTGACAACAACAACGTGACGCAGACGACGCACCACACCGAGCCACTGCCGCCGCAGCCGGAGCCGGAGCCGGAGCCTCGGCAGCAGAGCTCGGCGCAGGATCAGGCGGCCGTCTTCGCTCAGCAACACGGCACGATGCATGTCACGTACCACGCCGCGGCCGAGCGGGAGCCGGGACCGGAGGCCTGAGAAACGGTGTGTGCCCCGGCCGCCCATCGGCCGGGGCACAGACACACACCGTGCACTCCACTCAGTCGTCGTCGGCCAGCAACTCCAGGTCCTGCGCGCTCAACGTCGCCGTCTTCAGCAGCTCCCGAATCAGGTTGACACTGAGCGTCGAGCCGACCGGCTCACCGACCTCGTCGCGCAACAGCCCGCGCACGCCCCGGCGGTGCAGCCGTTCGCGCACGTCCTCGACCGTGTTCGCCACCGTTTTGTGGTTCCAGGACTTGGTCGTGTACCGGGAGGCATTGGCAAGGCGGGCCGTTTCCTCCCAGGTCAGTGGGAGCGGAAAGGCATCGTGGCCCGCCAGGTAGCGCCGAGCGAGCGCGGTGAGCACCAGCCGCTCCAGCGGGGCGAGTTCATAGACCGTCTCGGGATCCACGGTCTCCGCACCGCTCGCGGAGCGCGGGTTGCGGTCGTCCTCGTCCACGACGCGCACCTCCACCAGATGGGAACGGCGCTTGGACGAGTTGATCACCAGCGGGGTGTATCCGGACTCGATGAGCCGCTTGTGGCCGGTCAGTATCAGCACACCGTCGGGCAGTTCGATGGGCAGATTCCCGGTGTTGACCAGCCACCAGTCGCTGTCGGTGGCCGTGCAGGTGAACACACCGTGGCGACGGCTGACGGTCGGGTCGTCGACACCGACCGGCACATGCACGTCCTCACGGTCCCGCCCGAACAGCAGCGTGTACCGGCGCGGCGGCACGGCATACCCGCCCTCCGGCCCCAGTACGAAGATGGTCCCTGGCGGCGCCGAGGGCACCCGGTCCGCGGGGCTGCCCGGTGGCAGCATCTGGGGCGGGAAAATTCCGTACGTCATGTCACATACCTCCGGCTCGGCTCGCGTCAGTGTACGAGCGCGCCGTGAGGACCGGTCCTCCCGAGAATGTGCACGCTGACCAAAGGGGCGTTTGCCGCCAACTCCTGTTGCCTTGCCCCGACTTGGTCGATAGCCTGCCCATCCGTGAGCACGAGCGGTCGGGGAACTGTTGATGACGGATGGCACGATCGCCGAACCGCTCGGCGCGGACGATCCGCAGGAGATCGGCAGCTTCCACATCATCGGCCTGCTCGGCATCGGCGGCATGGGCGAGGTCTACCTCGGGGCTTCCGACAAGGGCTACGCGGCCGTCAAGCGCGTCCGGCCACGGCTGGTCGCCGGCGAACGCTTCGAACGCGAGGTCGGCATCCTCTACCGGGTACCGGCCGGGGTGGGCCCGCGGGTGCTGGCGAGCGACGGCACCGCGGAGCGTCCCTGGTTCGCCACCGAGTACGTGCCCGGACTCACCGTGGACGAGGCGGTCCGGCTGCGCGGTCCGCTGCCCGCCGAGGCGCTGTGGCTGCTGCTGGCCGAGGCGGCCGGCGGCCTGGCGGCCGTGCACGCCCTGGAGATCGTGCACCGTGACATCAAGCCGGCCAACGTCATGCTGGTGCGGGACGGCGTGAAGCTGATCGACTTCGGTATCGCTCGCGCGGCGGACCAGGCGAGGCTGACCAGGAGCGGCGGCAGTTACGGCACGCAGGGATTCTCGGCACCGGAACAGCAAGCCGGGGACGAGAACGTGGACGCGCCCACGGACGTCTACTCGCTCGGGGCGCTGGCACTCTACGCGGCTTCGGGCCGAACGCCCGGTGTCATCCCCGACGTTGAGCCACTACGTGCCGCGGACGCGGACCTTGCCGCCATCATCGACTCCTGCCTCGCGACCGCCCCCGGGGACCGCCCCACCGCCGCCAAGGTGGCGGAGGCGGCCCGCGCACACCTACCCGTTCCGCCTCCCTCGTGGCCCTCCGAGGTCATGTCACGCATCACCTCGCGGCACGATTTCGCCACGACCCCGGTCAGCAAGCTGAAGACCGTCCCGCCGCCGGACCTGGATGCGGATCCGACACCGACACCGACACCCACTCCCCGGACCGCGCCCCCGGCACCACCCCGCCGCCCACGCACTCGCCGGCTCCTGCTCACGGCGGGCGCGGTGATCGTCCTGGGCGCGGTCGCGGCATTCGTACTCATCCCGTCGGGCTCCCGGGACGACGCCGGCGCCCATGGACCCACCACCCACGAGACCGTGGCCGGATCGACACGAACGTCCTCCGCGAGCCCGAACCACAAGACCTCGCCCACCGCGAAGTCCGGGCGCCCGGCCCCTGCCGCCCCGACCGACACACCCGCCACGGCCCCACCGAGCGCATCCATCTCGCGCTTACCGTCCCGGCCCTCCAAAACCGCCGCGTCCTCGGCACCAGCCGCCCCCCGCGTCACCTCGTCGTCCATCAGCGGCATCAACGGCAACGAAGACCCGGCACAGGTCAAGGGCTCCGAGGCGGACACGTCCTGGGTCGGCAACAACGCCACCTGCTCCGCCTGGCTGCGCGACAACGGCTCCGGTGAGCTCGCAGGTGTGCTCAACACCTCGATGAACCAGAGCTGCGGCGCCGCACTGCACCGCAGCGACGACCTCGCGTACACCTTCCACGCCTCGTGGGGCGCCGCGAAAACAAGCTCCGTCTCCAACATCGGCCACACGATGTGGATCTGCGTCTGGAACGCGAGCAACCGGTCCGACGAGCAGTGCTCCGCCCACTTCGCCATGAACGGCACGACCCCGGTCAAGCAGTAGCGGACCCTACGATCGCGGGTTGTCCCGGTTGGTGACCGCCGATCGATCGAAGATGCCGACTGCTCGAGGGGCGCCGTGACTAGTCTTGGTCAACTCGACAGGTACGGACGGCATATGACCGAGGTGAGCGGCAGACTCGACGGCATGCGCGCGCTGATTCTGGGAGGGGGTGGTGAGGGGATCGGTCGCGCGATCGTCCGCGCCTACGCCGCCGCCGGGGCGCACATGGTCGTGGCCGACGTGAACGCCGAGCGGGTGACCGAGGCTGCGGAGGAGGCGCAGAAGGCCGGGCACACGGCCCACGCGATCAGCGGCGACGTCCGCTCGCGTGAGCAGCTCGACGACATGGTCACCGGCGCTGCCGAGCGGCTCGGCGGTCTGGACACCCTGGTCACGGTCGTCGGCGGGCAGGTCGCGTTCATACCCGCGGTCAAACTCCACCAGATGAGGGACGAGGACTGGGACACCGTCTACGAGGTGAACCTGCGCTACGTGGTGCGTGCCGTACGGCGCGTACTCCAACTGTTCCTGGAACAAGGCACGGGCGGGAACATCGTCAGCATCGGTTCGGTCGCCGGGTTCATGGCCGCACCGGAGCAGGCCGGATACGGCGCCGCGAAGGCCGGTCTTTACAGCCTGGCGCGCACCGTTGCCGCCGAGTACGCGGCCGACGGCATCCGGATGAACATCGTCGCCGGCGGAGCCATCAACATCGCGGTCAACCAGGCCGGGCCGGCCGGTGACTGGGTCCCGGAGATCCCGGCCGGGCGCTACGGAACGCCGGAGGAAATGGCCGCGGCCGCCGTCTACCTGGCCTCGGACGCGGCACGCTACGTCACGGGGCAACAGATCGTCCTCGACGGAGGAGTGTCCGTACGCGGCCCGTTCCCCGAATAGCCGGCCGGCCGACGGCGACGGCGGCCCGAGTCGGTCCTGGGACGACAAACTCACCCACCAAAGAAGCTCAACCGAACGTGACGGTTGGCATTGTCCACGTTCGTATCCACCAGACACACCGACTGCCACGTCCCCAGCTCAAGACCACCCCCCACCACCGGCAACGTCGCATGCGGTGGCACGAGCGCCGGGAGGACGTGGTCGCGGCCGTGGCCCGGGGAGCCGTGGCTGTGCTGCCAGCGGTCGTCCGCGGGGAGGAGGGTGTGGAGGGCGGCGAGGAGGTCGTCGTCGCTGCCGGCGCCCGTCTCGATGATGGCGATGCCCGCCGTGGCGTGCGGGACGAAGAGGTTGAGGAGGCCGTCGCGGCCGTGGGCGACCTCGCGCAGGAAGGACTCGCAGTCGCGCGTCAGGTCGACGACGCGCTCGGTGGAGCCGGTGGCGAGGTCCAGGACTCGGGTCGTGAAGACGTCTGACATGGGTACATTGTCGCCCAGGAAGGCGGCCGGGCGCCCGGTGGGGACGAGCGGCGGCCGGGACGGCCGGTCCATGGGCTGAGACGTTGTTGACCATACGTCGACAACTGGATACGTTCTGCCGCATGTTGCGTTCAGCCATGCTCACCACGCGCGGTCACATCGACCTGCTGCGGGTGGCCTCTGCCGCGTGTCGACCCGGCTGCTGACGCCCTCTCCTCCCCTCTCGCTTTCCTCACCTTCTTTTTCGCTGCCGCTTCGGTGTTCGTCCGTGACGGTGCGCCGCTGACGCGCGCCCGCTGACACCGAGGCGTGCCCTCGCCTGCCATGGAGTGCCATGAGCATCAGTCATGCTCCGCCCGTTTCGCCTGCCGAAAAACCGGGCGCATCCGCCGACCCCGATTCGCCCGGTTCCCCGGCGTCGTCGCCCGAACTCGTCCCCCTCGTCCCCTCCTCCACCCGCCGCACCCGCGTCCCCCGTTGGCTGCGCCGCACCAGTGGGCCGCTGCTGCTGCTCGCACTGTGGCAAGTCCTCACGTCTGTAGGCGTGTTGACGCCCGAGGTGCTCGCGTCGCCCGGCACCATCGCGCGCGTCGGGGCGGACCTTGTCTCCGACGGGTCGCTGCCCGCGGCCATGGGTGTCTCGCTGCAACGCGTCGCCGTCGGGCTGCTGTGCGGTGTCGTCGTCGGGACCGGACTCGCGTTGTTGTCCGGTCTCTTCCGGGTCGGCGAGGATCTCGTCGACGCGAGCGTGCAGATGCTGCGCACCGTGCCGTTCGTCGGGCTGATCCCGCTGTTCATCATCTGGTTCGGCATCGGCGAGGCACCGAAGGTCGCCATCATCACCCTTGGTGTGTCCTTTCCGCTGTACCTGAATGTGTACGCCGGGATCCGTGGTGTAGACCCCCAACTCATCGAGGCCGGTGAGTCGTTGGGGCTCAGTCGATGGGGGCTCGTACGCCATGTGGTGCTGCCGGGTGCGCTGCCCGGGGCGATGACCGGTCTGCGGTACTCGCTCGGCATCGCGTGGCTGGCGCTCGTCTTCGCCGAGCAGATCAACGCCGACGCCGGCATCGGGTTCCTGATGGTGCAGGCCCGGGACTTCCTGCGTACCGACGTCATCGTCGTCTGCCTGATCGTCTACGCGTTCCTCGGCCTGCTCGCCGACTTCGTCGTCCGTTCCCTCGAAAGGCTGCTGCTGCAATGGCGACCGACGTTCACCGGCCGGTGACCACCGCCCCTGAGACCACTGTCGGCGCCGGTTCCGCCGTCCGCGTCGAAGGGCTTTCCCGCTCCTTCGACGGGCGCGCCGTCATCGATGACCTTCAACTCGATGTACGGCCAGGGGAGTTCGTTGCCCTGCTCGGACGCAGCGGATGCGGCAAGTCCACGCTGCTGCGCATCCTCGCCGGGCTCGACCGCGACATCGAGGGCACCGTACTCGTGCCGCGGCGCAAGGCCGTCGCGTTCCAGGCGCCGCGGCTCATGCCGTGGAAGCGGGTCTGGCGCAACGTACTGCTCGGCCTGCCGGGCAAGCCCGAACGGGCCGCGGCCGAGCGGGCGTTGGAGGAGGTGGGGCTCGGGCATCGTACGGACGCCTGGCCCAAGACGCTGTCCGGCGGCGAGGCCCAGCGTGCCTCGCTCGCCCGCGCCCTGGTGCGTGAGCCCGATCTACTGCTGCTCGACGAGCCGTTCGGCGCGCTCGACGCACTGACGCGAATCACGGCCCAACGCCTGGTCGGCGAGTTGTGGCAACGGCGGGGCTGCGCGGTCCTGTTGGTGACACACGATGTCGAGGAGGCCGTGCTGCTCGCCGACCGTGTGCTCGTCATGGACGACGGTGTCATCGCCCACGAGACCCGTATCGATCTGGACCGGCCGCGCGATCTCACCGATCCGCGCTTCGCCGAGCTGCGCGCCGAGCTGCTGAACCGACTGGGCGTGGACGGCTCGGAAGAGTCCTCCCACTGACCCAGACCGCCCGCTCGCCTCCACTCACCCCCGCTCACGCCCATCCCAACCCCCGCCCCCTACCCTCCCCTGATCGGACTTGTCATGCGACGTCCCCTCACAGCCGGCGCCCTCCTCGCTCCCCTCGCCCTCCTGCTCGCCGGCTGCTCCGGCGCCTCCACCGCCAGCACCTCCACCGGCAGCGGCGGAAGTGGCGGCGGCATCGACGGAAAGGGGTCACTCACCCTCAACGTCGGTGACCAGAAGGGTGGTTCGGAGGCGATACTCAGGGCTGCCGGTGAACTCGACGACCTGGACTACAAGATTCGCTGGTCCACGTTCACCTCGGGGCCGCCACTCCTCGAAGCCATCAACGCCAAGGCCGTGGACATCGGCGGCGTCGGCAACACACCCCCGGTCTTCGCGGCCGGCGCCGACTCGAAGATCAAGGTGGTGTCCGCCAGCCACGGAACCGCCAAGGGTGACACCATCCTGGTCCCGAAGGACTCCAAGCTGAAGAGTCCGGCGGGGCTCAAGGGCAGGTCGATCGCGGTGGCCCAGGGATCCTCGGCGCACTACCAGCTCGTCGCCTCGCTCAAGAAGGTCGGGCTCACGCTGAAGGACGTGAAGGTCAAGTACCTGCAGCCGGCCGACGCGCTGGCCGCGTTCACCGCGGGCAAGGTCGACGCGTGGGCCGTCTGGGACCCGTACACCTCGCAAGCGCTGCGCGCGAAGCTCGGTCGCGTGCTCACCGACGGCGACGGGGTCACCAACGGGCTCGCCTTCCAGGTCGCCTCCCCCATCGCGCTCGCCGACAAGAAGAAGTCCGCCGCCATCAAGGACTATCTCGACCGGCTGCGGCGCGCCCAGGACTGGGTCTACAAGCATCCGCAGGCCTGGGCGAAGGTGTGGGCCAAGGACACCGGACTGCCGTACGGGGCGGCGTACGACGCGGTGAAGCGTACGAACGGCACACGTGTCACGGTCGCCGTCGACAAGGGCGTCATCGCGTCCGAGCAGCAAATCGCCGACACCTTCACCCAGTTGAAGCTGATCCCGTCCAAGGTCGACTTCTCGAAGTACGTCGACACCCGCTTCAACGGCAAGCTGCCGCCCTCCACCACCGCTCCGCGCACCTACGACAAGGAGTCCTGATCTCGGAGTCCTGATCCTGGAGTCCTGATCCCCCGGCGGGAAGATCTCGCGCGCCGATGGAGTTAGTAGAAATGTGAACGACATCGGGGTACGAGACGACACCGCCACCACCTCGGCCCGCCCGGTCGACGTGGTGGTCATCGGCGCCGGACAGGCCGGTCTGTCCGCCGCCTACCACCTGCGCCGCGTGGGCTTCGAGCCCGAGCGGGACTTCGTCGTCCTCGACCACGCGCCCCGCCCCGGCGGCGCCTGGCAGTTCCGGTGGCCCTCACTCACGTACGGCAAGGTGCACGGCATGCACGCGCTGCCCGGCGTGGAGCTGACCGGCGCCGACCCCGCGCGCCCGTCCTCGGAGGTCATATCCGGGTACTTCTCTTCGTACGAGGAGGCCTTCGACCTGCGCGTACGGCGCCCGGTCGATGTGCGGGCGGTACGCGAAGGGGAGGAGGGGCGGCTGCTCGTCGAGACCTCGGACGGGGTGTGGTCCACGCGAGCCCTGATCAACGCGACGGGCACCTGGGACCGGCCGTTCTGGCCGCGCTACCCGGGACAGGAGACCTTCCGCGGGCGGCAGCTGCACACCGCGCAGTACCAGGGACCCGAGGAGTTCGCAGGTCAGCGCGGAGTGGTGGTGGGTGGCGGGGCCTCCGGGACGCAGCACCTGATGGAGATCGCTCCGTACGCCGCCGCGACGACCTGGGTGACCCGCCGGCCGCCCGTCTTCCGCGAGGGCCCCTTCGGCGAGGACCAGGGGCGGGCCGCCGTGGCGGCGGTCGAGGAGCGGGTACGCCAGGGGCTCGCGCCGCTGAGCGTGGTGTCGGTGACCGGGCTTCCGGTGAACGATGCGATCCGCGCGGCGCGTGCGAACGGTGTCCTCGACCGGCACCCCATGTTCGACCGGATCACGCCGACCGGCGTGGCCTGGGACGACGGGCACGAGGTGGCGGCCGACGTGATCCTCTGGGCCACCGGTTTCCGTGCGTCCATCGAGCATCTGGCGCCGCTGAAGCTGCGGGAAGCGGGCGGCGGGATCCGCGTCGAGGGCACCCATGCGGCCCTCGACCCCCGCATCCACCTGGTCGGCTACGGCCCGTCGGCAAGCACGATCGGCGCGAACCGCGCGGGGCGCGCCGCGGTCCGCGACATCCAGCGGCTACTCGACCGGAGGGCACCGGTCACGGCGTGAGGCGCCACACTCGGGCGCCCCGAACCGAACAAGTGGGTACCGCCCTGCTGCCCGACACCCCGGCGCCCCGGTACCCCGGTACGCCCCGTCAGTCCTTGTTCTTGGCCTTCGCCTGGATCTTGTTGAACTCCGTCACGTTCTTCTCCTGCACGGCCAGGTCCGCGGTGAAGCGTGTGTCCCCCGGCTTGACCGTCACGAAGTACAGCCAGTCGCCCGCCGTCGGACTGGACGCCGCCCGCATCGCCTGCTCCCCCGGGTTACCGATCGGGGTGGGCGGCAGCCCCTTGCGCGCGTAGGTGTTGTACGGGTTGTTGATCTTGGTGTCGGCGTGGGTGGTGTCCAACGTGGAGCGGCCGAGCGCGTAGTTGATGGTGGAGTCCATCTGCAACGGCATCCCGTGATCGAGCCGGTTGTATATGACGCGGGCGACCCTGCCCATGTCCTCCTGGTTGTCCGCCTCGGCCTGCACGATGCTCGCGATGATGACGCGCTGGTACGGGTTGACGGCGTTGCTCTCGGCGCCCGCGGTGGTGCCACTGCCGCCGAACCTCTTGTTGGCCGTGTGGACCATGTACGCAAGGACCGACTGCGGCGTCGACCTGTCGCTCAAGGGATACGTCGCCGGGAAGAGGTACCCCTCGGCGTTGCCACCCGCGTCGCCCGGAAGCTTGAGGTGCGCCTTGGGTGCGGCCTTCTTCGTGGTGCCGGACGGGACGTCGAGCGCCTTGTCGACGGCGTCGTACACCTGCCCCGAACGCCAGCCCTCCGGAATGGTCAGAACCTGGTCCGTCTCGTCCTCGCCCGATAGGACCAGTGGTACCGCGACGGCGGTAGCCGCCACGACGGCCCCCGTCACCGTCAGGGCGACGCGCCCTCGGCGCGTGATGCGCGTCGTGTTCCGTCGCGGAGTCTCCGTTTGCATGCCGGAACGGTAACCCGTGTGTCAGTACATCCCTGCCATATATCGGCGCTCCTTGGCTCCCTCACGGACTCTCCCCACTGTTCGCGCCGATGTCATGGTGGCTCGGGCAGGCCGCCCGTCACGCCGCCGCTTCCACGCGCGCGTCCCGCCGCACCAGCGCCGCGTAACGGCCCTCGCGGCCGAGCAATTCCTCGTGCGTGCCGCGCTCGGCTATGCGCCCGGAGTCCAGGACCACGATCTGCTCGGCGCCGCGGACCGTGGAGAGGCGGTGCGCGATCGTGAGCGTCGTGCGGTTGGCGGAGAGCGCGTCGATGGCCTCCTGCACGGCGTGCTCGGTGCGGGTGTCGAGCGCGCTGGTCGCCTCGTCGAGGATGAGCACGGGCGGGTCCCGCAGGATGGTGCGGGCGATGGCCAGGCGCTGCTTCTCGCCTCCGGAGAAGCGGTGGCCACGCTCGCCGACCACGGTGTCGTAGCCGTCCGGAAGCGCGGCTATGTGCTCGTGGATCTGGGCCGCCCGGGCCGCCGCGTGCATTTCCTCGTCGGTGGCGTCGGGCTTGGCGAACCGCAGGTTCTCGGCCACCGAGGCGTGGAACAGGTACGTCTCCTGGGAGACCACGCCGATCGCGCGCGCGAGGGTGTCGAAGTCCAGGTCGCGTACGTCCACGCCGTCGAGCGTGACGCGGCCGCCCGTGACGTCGTAGAGCCGCGGCACCAGATAGCTGAGCGTGGACTTGCCGGAACCGGTGGGTCCGACGACGGCGAGGCTGCCGCCCGCGGGGACGGTGAGGTCGATGCCGTCCAGGATCGCGTTCTGCCGCTCGTCAGCGGCGTCTTCGGTGGCATAGCGGAACTCGACGTTCTCGAAGCGGACCTCGCCCTTCACGGTGTCGAGGCGGATCGCGTCCGCACGCTCGGTGATGTCGACCGGGAGGTCCAGGTACTCGAAGATGCGCTGGAACAGGGCGAGCGAGGTCTGGAGCTGGACGCCGGTCTGGAGCAGGCTCACGGTCGGCCGGAACAGTCCCTGCTGCAGGGAGACGAACGCGACGAGTGTGCCGATGGAGACGGTGGGGCCACCGAAGTGCAGGGCGATGCCGGCCGCCCAGTAGATGACCGCGGGCATGGCGGCCATGACGATGCTGATGACGGCCATCCGCCAGCGCCCCGCCATGTTCGACCTGACCTCCAGGCCGACCAGTTCGTCCGACTCGTCGGCGAAGGACTTGGTGAGCGAGTCGGCGCGGCCCATGGTGCGGCCGAGCAGGATGCCGCTGACGGAGAGGGACTCGGTGACCGTGGCGGCCATTGCCGCCATCTGCTTCTGGCGCTGCGTGGCGATCTTCTTGCGCTCGCGGCCGACCCGGCGGCTGATCCACACGAAGACCGGCAGCAGAAGCAGGGAGACGATCGTCAGGCGCCAGTCGAGGGCGATCATCGCGACGACCGTGGCGACGACGCTCGTCAGGTTCGAGACGAGGGAGGTCGCGGTGGAGGTCACGGTCGCCTGCATGCCGCCGATGTCGTTGGCGATGCGGGACTGGACCTCGCCGGTGCGGGTCTTGGTGAAGAAGGCGAGGGACATGCTCTGCAACCGGCCGTAGACGGCGGTGCGCAGATCGTGCATGACGCGCTGGCCGACCGTCGTCGAGATCAGCGTCTGCAGGACGCCGAAGACGCTTGTCACGACGGCGCTGACGATCATGCCGAGGGCGAGCAGGCCGAGCAGGCCGGTGCGGCCCTGCGGGATGGCGACGTCGAGGATCTCCTTGAGCAGGAACGGCGTCGCGACCGTGACCAGGGACGCGGCTGCGACCAGCAGCCCGACGAGGGCGAGTCGGCCGCGGTAGGGGCGGAACAGGGACAGGATGCGGCGGACCTGGCGCGGCTGTCCCGATGCTTCGGCATCGGGAGGCGGCGTCCAGCGGATTTCGTCGCGGGGCATGGGCCTCCTAGAGACTTCAGAGATCGAACCTTGAGGAGCATAGTGCATTGTTACCTCTATTCACAATGCACGGGGTCCTGATAATGTTCCCGACATGAAGACACCGGACGCCGACGGTTTCCTCGCCGAGCAGCTACTGCGGCTGACGCGCCGCCTGCAGCGGATACAGCGCCGCCAGCTCGAGCCGGTGGGGATCACCCCCGCGCAGTCCCGGCTGCTGCGCACGCTGGTGCACTACGACACGCCGCCGCGCATGGCCGATCTCGCGCAGCGCCTCGAGGTGGTGCCGCGCGCCGTGACGACGACGGTGGACGGTCTGGAGGCGGCCGACATGGTGCGCCGTGCGCCGGATCCCACGAACCGCCGGGTCATCCGCATCGAGCTCACCGACAAGGGGCGGGCCGCCCTGCGGGAGCTGCGCAGCGCGCGCCGCGCCGCGGCAGAGGAGATCCTGGCACCGTTGGACAAGGAGCAGCGCGCGCAGCTGACGGTCTTGCTGAACGCACTGTTCGAGTCCCCGCGCGCGCCGGAGTGCTGACAGCGCCGGAACACTGACAGCGATCGAGGAGAGGCCATGCCGCTGCTGGAGCCGAAGCCGGAAGCCCTGCGCCCCGGAGCCCGACCGTCGGGCCCGGCGCCCGACCGGGTCGCGGACCGGCAGGCCGGGGGCACGCCCGAACCGCTCCGCTCGGAGCTGACGCGGCTGCTCGGCGCGGACAAGGTGCTCACCAAGATCTCGGACCTGGTGCGCTACGCGTCGGACGCCAGCCCGTACCGCTTCGTGCCGCAGGTCGTGGTGATCGCCGAGGACATCGACGACGTGTCGGCGGTACTCTCCTACGCGCACGGCAAGGGCCGCGAGGTCGTCTTCCGCGCGGCGGGCACGTCGCTGAACGGCCAGGCGCAGGGCGAGGACATCCTGGTCGACGTCCGCAAGTTCTGGGCGGGCATCGAGGTGCTCGGCGACGGTTCGCGCGCGCGGATCGGCCCCGGCACCACGATCGTGCGGGCGAACGCCACGCTCGCGCGGCACGGGCGCGTCCTCGGCCCCGACCCCGCGAGCGCGATCGCCTGCACGGTGGGCGGCGTGGTGGCGAACAACGCGTCGGGGATGACGGCGGGCACGACCCGGAACTCGTACAGGACGGTCTCCTCCCTCACCTTCGTACTGCCGTCGGGCACCGTCGTCGACACGGGCGACCCGCGCGCGGACGAGGATCTGGCGCATGCCGAACCGGCGCTCTGCGAGGCCCTGTTGGCGATCAAGCGGGAGATCGAGGAGGACGCGGAGCTCACCCGCAGGATCCGCGCCAAGTACGAGATCAAGAACACGAACGGGTACCGTCTCGACGCCTTCCTCGACGGTGGGACGCCGGTGGAGATCATGCGCGGCCTGATGGTGGGTTCGGAGGGCACCTTCGGGTTCATCTCCGAAGTCGTCTTCGACACCCTGCCGTTGGACCGGAAGGTGTCGACGGCGCTGCTGTTCTTCCCCTCCCTGCCCGCGGCCGCGGCGGCGGTACCGGTGTTCAACGAGGCGGGCGCCCTGGCCGTGGAGTTGATGGACGGCAATACACTGCGCGCCTCGGTCAGCGTGCAGGGTGTGCCGCAGGACTGGGCCGAGCTGCCCAAGGAGACGACGGCTCTGCTCGTCGAGTTCCGCGCCCCGGGCGAGACCGCGCAGGCCGCCTACGAGACGGCGGCGGCGAAGGCCCTCGAAGGACTCGAACTCGTCGCGCCCGTCGCCTCGGTGACCAATGAGTTCACACGGGACGCGAAGACCATCGCGGGCTACTGGAAGGCGCGCAAGGCGTTCGTGACGGCGGTCGGCGGCTCGCGCCCTTCGGGTACCACGCTCATCACGGAGGACTTCGCGGTGCCCCCCGCGCGGCTCGCGGAGGCCTGCGAGGCGCTGCTCGAACTGCAGACGCGGCACAGCTTCGATGCCGCGGTGGCGGGGCACGCGGCCCACGGCAATCTGCACTTCCTGCTGGCGTTCGACGCGGCGAAGCCCGCGGACGTGGAGCGGTACGCGGCGTTCATGGACGAGTTCTGCCGCCTCACGGTAGACAGGTTCGACGGCTCCCTGAAGGCGGAGCACGCGACGGGCCGCAACATCGCCCCCTTCCTGGAACTCGAATGGGGCGCCCGGGCCACGGAGTTGATGTGGCGTACCAAGCAGGTCATCGACCCGGACGGGGTGCTCGCACCGCGTATCGTCCTGGACCGCGACCCGAAAGCTCATCTGCGGGGCCTCAAGACGATCCCCAAGGTGGAGCTGATCGCCGACCCGTGCATCGAGTGCGGCTTCTGCGAACCCACGTGCCCCAGCGAGGACTTGACGACCACGCCGCGCCAGCGGATCGTGCTGCGCCGCGAGATGATGCGCCAGTCCGCCGGTTCACCGGTGGAGAGCGAGCTGATCGACGCCTACGGGTACGACGCCGTGGACACCTGCGCCGGTGACTCCACGTGCAAGCTGGCCTGCCCGGTCGGCATCGACACGGGGGCGTTCATGAAGGGCTTCCGGCACGCCCGTCACTCGCCGCGCGAGGAGCGGACGGCCGCGCTCACCGCGAAGAACTTCAAGGCGGTGGAGGCCTCGGCCCGGCTCGCGGTGGCGGCTGCGGACAAGATCGGCGACCGCCTCCTCACGGCCGTGACGGGCGCCGCGCGCAAGGCGATCCGGCCCGACCTGGTTCCCGAGTGGCTGCCGGAGGTACCTGCCGCGGCGGCCCGGAAGCTACCGCGTACCGCGCGCGTGGGGGCCACGGCCGTCTACTACCCGGCGTGCGTGAACCGCATTTTCGGCACCCCCGGAGACGTATCGCTGCCTCAGGCCGTTGTCGCGGTCTCCGCGCGCGCGGGCAAGCCGGTGTGGATCCCGGACAACGTGGCCGGGACGTGCTGCGCCACGATCTGGCACTCCAAGGGCTACGACGAGGGCAACAAGGTGATGGCGAACCGGATCGTCGAGGCGGCCTGGGCCTGGACCGGTGGCGGCCGGCTGCCCCTCGTGGTGGACGCCTCCTCGTGCACGCTGGGCATCGCGCACGAGGTGGTGCCGTATCTCACCGACGACAACCGGGAGTTGCACGCGGAGCTGACCATCGTGGACTCCCTGGTCTGGGCCGCGCAGGAGCTGCTGCCGCGCCTCACCATCGAGCGCACGATCGGCTCCGCCGTGCTGCACCCGACGTGCTCCATGGAACACCTGGGCGATGTGGACCAGTTGAGAGCCGTGGCCGAGGCCTGTGCCGACGAGGTGGTGCTGCCGGACGACGCGGGCTGCTGCGGCTTCGCGGGCGACCGCGGCATGCTCCACAAGGAGTTGACCGAGTCCGCCACGGCGAAGGAGGCCGCGGAGGTCACGGCCCGCGCGTACGACGCCCATCTGTCGGCGAACCGGATGTGCGAGGTCGGCATGGACCATGCGACGGGCCGCTCGTACTACTCCGTACTGGTGGAGCTGGAGCGCGCGACCCGGCCCTGATCTCCGACCGGTTTCCGAGGGCGGGTCTCCAAGGACGGGGCTCCAAGGGCGGGTAAAGGAAAGTCCAACTCCCCATCTCCTTCTGTCCCTTGCGCCCCGCCCTCACCCCCTCCAAGGTGGCTTGCGTTTGCCCGGCACCGCACCCACCAGCCTTGGAGGTCCGATGCACGACGACGACAACCAGCCCCTGGACGCCACCCCTTCCGACGGTCACTCGCGCCGCGACGTCCTGCGCACCGCGGGTGTCGCGGGGGCCGGCCTCGGCCTCTCCGCGTTCGGCACCGGCGCCGCCCACGCCGCCGAACCCTCCTCCGTACCCGCACAGGCGAGCGCTCCCGCACGGGAGGGCCGGACGATGGCCGGGGTGCCGTTCGAGCGGCGCTCCACGGTCCGGGTCGGCATCGTCGGCCTCGGCAACCGCGGCGGCAGCATGATCGACTTGTTCCTCGCGATGCCCGGGGTCCGGGTCGTGGCGCTGTGCGACCCGGTGAAGGACAAGACGCAGAAGGCGGCGGCCAAGGTGACGGCCGCGGGCCAGCCGGCCCCGGCGACGTACACCAAGGGCGATCACGACTTCGAGAACCTCTGCAAGCGCGGGGACATCGACTTCGTGTACGTGGCGACGCCGTGGGACTGGCACTTCGAGATGGCGAAGACGGCGATGCTGAACGGCAAGCACATCGGCGTCGAGTGTCCCATCGCGCTTCAACTCGACCAGTTGTGGGAGCTGGTGAACCTCTCCGAGCGCACCCGCAGACACTGCATGCAGTTGGAGAACTGCTGCTACGGCCGCAACGAGATGCGCGTCCTGCGGATGGCGCACGCGGGCAAGTTCGGCCAACTCCTGCACGGCGCAGGCGCGTACAACCACGACCTGCGCAGCCTGATGTTCGACCCGGACTACTACGAGGGCCCATGGCGCCGCCTGTGGCATACGCGGCTGCGCGGCGACCTGTACCCGAACCACGGCTTCGGACCGGTCGCCAACTACATGGACGTCAACCGCGGCGACCGCGTCACCCACATCTCCAGCTTCGGCACGCCCTCTCTGGGACTCGCCGAATACCGCGCGGCCAACATGCCCAAGGGCGACCCGAGTTGGAAGGAGTCGTACATCGAGTCGGACCGCACGATCAGCCTGGTCCAGACGGCGAAGGGGCGGGTGATCCGCCTGGAGCACGACGTCTCCACTCCGCACCCGTACTCGCGGATCAACCAACTCGGCGGCACCAAGGGCGTATTCGAGGACTACCCGGAGCGCATCTACATCGAGCCCGACCACAAGGACGACGCCTGGGGCGACTTCTCGGCGTACGCCGACCACGATCACTGGCTGTGGAAGGAGCACGCCAATCCGCCGGGCGGACACGGCGGCATGGACTACATCATGGTGTTCCGCCTGATGCAGACGATGCGCCTCGGGCTCGTCCCCGACTTCGATGTGTACGACGCCGCCACCTGGACGTCGCCGGTACCGCTGAGCCACCTCTCGATCAAGGCTAACGGTGCGCCGCAGCAGATCCCCGACTTCACGCGCGGCGAGTGGCGCAACAAGCGCGGCGGTGTGGACTCCGAGAAGCCGAACGAGGCCTGAGCGCGCGGTGGGGGTGCGGGCCGTACCCCCACCGACCGGCGCGGTTCACGCCTTGAGCTCGGCCTTGTCGCCCATCACGACCACCGGGTGCTGCTTCGGGTCGAGCGTCTTGAGCAGGTACTCCATGTCGCCCTTCGACTGGCTCACGCACGCCGAGGTGCCGCTGCCGTGGTCCATGTGCAGCCAGATGCTGCCGCCCTTGGACTGGCCCTGCGGCCGGGTCGGGTCGTTGGGCGACGTGCCCTTGGCGCGGTTGTAGTCGATGGCGACGACGTAATCGAAGTCGTGCCAGTGCGACTTCGACCAGTAGTGCGGGGCCTGGAACGACGCGGACCGCGTGTACGGCAGCTTGGCGCCCGGGTCGGCCAGGACGCCGCCGGCGTCGCTGAGCGTGAAGACACCGACGGGGCTGCGGTTGTCGCCCTCGTGGTGGCTCGTCGTCCAGCCCCTCTTGCCGTTGTGCCCGGACCAGCCGCGCTGCTTCTTCCACGTGTCGCCGGACTTGGTGTAGAGGGCCAGGGTGGAGCCCGCCGCGTCCTTGCCGTCGCCGTACACGGCGACGACCTGCCGAGCGTTCGCCGGGATCTGCTTCTGGTAGCGGTCGCCCACCCCCGGGATGCGCTTGAGGTCCGCCGCGCGCGCCTCGGCGCCTTGGGACTCGCCGCCCGAGGAGTTCGCCCCCTCCGTGGCCTTCTTCCCGCTGTCGCCGCCGTCGGCGCCGCAGGCGGCCACCGTCGTCAGCAGGACACCGCACGCCGCCATCGCGACGCCCGCCCTGATCACACACGCACTCCGCATGGGTTCCATGGTCGCACCACAGGTCGCGAACCGCGGGACCGACTCCGATCACGACGGGCGATCCGGTCCGATTCTTTGCCCGGCACCGGAAAACCGTTTGCCTCGTCTCGCCGAAAAACGCGAACCTTTCAAAGTTTGCTGCCTTTGAGTCCGCTTCTTCGATCCACCCCGCTTCGAGCCCTGGGACGTCATGCAGATCTCCGACCTTCCGTATCCAGACCCGGGTGTACCGGACGCACGCTCGGGCCCCCGGTTCCTGCTCTGGCTCGGCCGGAACCAGCTCGGTGGGCAGGCCAAGTCCCTTGCCTGGGGCCTGATCCACTTCGTCTCCGTCGCCGGCCTCGCCTACGGCGTCGGCTACGCGGTGCAGGCGGTCGTCGACCGCTCCGGCTCCGGTCTCGCCAAGGCCGGCGCACTGATCGTGCTGCTCGGCATCGGCGTCGCGGTCGGTGACACGATGCTGCACCGCACGTCCGTCACGAACTGGATCACCGCCGCCGCCCGCGTCCAGCAGCTCCTCGCCCACAAGACCGCGACGCTCGGCGCCGCCCTCACCCGGCGGGTCGCCGCGGGCGAGGTCGTCGCGGTGTCCACCGGTGACGTGGAGAAGATCGGCTGGTTCGTCGAGGCGCTGTCCCGCTTCACCGCCGCCGCGCTCACCATCGTCATCGCCGCCGTGGGCCTCCTGATCTACCAGCCCGCGCTCGGTGTCGTCGTCGCGCTCGGCATGCCGGTCCTGGCGCTCGCCGTGCTGCCCCTGCTCCCCCGCGCCACCCGGCGCGCGGACCATCAACGGGAGAAGGCGGGCCATGCCACCGAGCTCGCCTCGGACACCGTCGCGGGCCTGCGCGTGCTGCGCGGCATCGGCGGCGAGGAACTGTTCCTCGACCGCTACCGCCGCGCCTCGCAGGACGTGCGCCGGGCCGCCGTGCGCAGCGCGCGCATGTGGGCGCTGATCTCCGCGATCCAGGTCCTCCTTCCGGGCCTGCTGACGATCGTGCTGGTCTGGTACGGCGTCGCCCTCGCGCGCGAGGGCCGGATCACCGTCGGTGAACTGGTCACCGTCTACAGCGGGGTGATGCTCCTCAATTACCCGCTGCGGCACTTCGAGGAGATCGCCATGGCGTACTCGTTCTCCCGGCCGTCCGCGCAGCGCGCGTCCCGGGTGCTGTCGCTGGAGCGCGTCACCGAACCGGAGGGCGGGCTGCGCGAGGCGAAGGCGCCGACCGGCGACCTGTACGACCCCGCGACCGGCGTACTGGCTCCCGCGGGGCGGCTCACCGCCGTGGTCTGCGGCGACCCGGACCTGGCGGGGCGCCTCGCCGAGCGGCTCGGCGGGCACCCCGCTTCCGCCACCGACGACGGCGCGGGCGAGGTGGCACCGTCCGTCCTGCTCGACGGCGTGCCGCTCGACGAACTGCCGCTGGATGTCGCGCGGACGGCCGTGCTCGTCCAGGACAAGGACCCGGTGCTGCTCTCCGGCACCCTCGCCGAACTCCTCGACGTACCGGCCTCCGGAGGCGTCGCACCCGACGACGCGCTGGACGCCGCCCAGTGCTCGGACGTGCTGGCCGCCCTCACCCAGGGCGCCGGCGACGAGGACCCGATGGCCGCCCGCATCACCGAACGCGGCCGGTCCCTCTCCGGCGGCCAGCGCCAGCGCCTCGCGCTGGCCCGCTCGCTGGTCACGGACCCGGAGACGCTGGTGCTCGACGAGCCGACGTCCGCCGTCGACTCGCACACCGAGGCCCGGATCGCCCAGGGCGTGCGCGCGCTGCGGGGCGGTCGCACGACCGTGGTGCTGACCTCGTCGCCGCTGGTTCTCGACCGCGCCGACCGCGTGGTGTTCGTCCACGAGGGCGAGGTCGCCGCGGTCGGCGAACACCGCGAACTGGTGCGTACCGAGCCCCGGTACCGCGCGGTCGTCACCCGCGAGACCGACGAGGAGAAGGCACCCCCCGGAGCCGGGACCGGAATCAGGGCCGGAGCCGGAGCCGGGGCCGGGGCCGGAATCAGTACCGGGACCGGCATCCGGACCGATATCGAGATCAACATCGAGGAGACGGCATGATCGGCGTAGCGCCCCCGGCCTACGACCCGGCGGCCCCCACCACGGCGAACACCCTGCCCGTCGGCGCCCCGGCCACGGTCCGCGCCTACGTGCGCGAGCTGTACGAGCGCCACCGGCGCGAGTTCCTCCTGCTCATCGGCGTGAACACGGTCGCCGTCGTCGCGTCGATGGCCGGCCCGTACCTGCTCGGCGGACTGATCCAGGACGTCTCCGAGAACCCGGGCGGCGTCGACTCCCTCGAAGGGCCCCAACTGGCCCGCACCATCGGCCTGTTCGTACTCGCCCTGGTGATCCAGGCCGTGTTCATCCGACAGGTGCGGCTGCGCGGGGCGATGCTCGGCGAGCGGATGCTGGCGGATCTGCGGGAGGACTTCCTGGTGCGGTCCGTGGGCCTGCCTCCCGGCGTCCTGGAGCGGGCGGGCACGGGCGACCTGCTGTCCCGGATCACCACGGACATCGACCGGCTCGGGAACGCGATGCGGGAGGCGGTGCCACAGCTGTCCATCGGTGTCGTGTGGGCGGCGCTGCTCATCGGCGGTCTCGCGGTGACCGCGCCGCCGCTGGCTCCCGCGCTGCTCATCGCGGTGCCGGTCCTGGTGCTCGGCTGCCGCTGGTACTTCAAGCGGGCGCCGTCCGCGTACCGCTCGGAGGCCGCCGGGTACGCGGCCGTCGCCGCCGCGCTCGCCGAGACCGTGGACGCCGGGCGCACCATCGAGGCGCACCGGCTCGGTGACCGCCGCATTGAGCTGTCGGAGCAGCGCGTCAAGGAGTGGACCTCGTGGGAGCGCTACACCCTGTATCTGCGCTCCGTGCTCTTCCCGGTGATCAACACCGTGCACGTCCTGGTGCTGCTGTCGGTGCTCGTGGTCGGCGGTGTCTTCGTCCTCCAGGGCTGGATCGGCGTGGGGCAGCTGACCACGAGTGCGCTCATCGCGCAGATGCTGGTGGATCCGATCGGCCTGATCCTGCGCTGGTACGACGAGCTTCAGGTCGCTCAGGTGTCGCTGGCCCGGCTCGTCGGCGTACGGGACATCGAGCCGGAAGCGGGCGACGCCTCCGTCCGGCCCGACGGCCGCGCCGTCCAGGCCGACGCGGTGCACTTCGGCTACCGCGAGGGCGTCGACGTACTGCGCAAGGTGTCCCTCGAGGTCGCGCCCGGCACACGGCTCGCCCTGGTCGGCCCCTCGGGCGCGGGCAAGTCGACGCTCGGGCGGCTGCTCGCCGGGATCTACGCGCCGCGCACCGGGCAGGTCACGTTGGGCGGCGCGGAACTCTCCCGGATGCAGGCCGAACGGGTGCGCTCTCATGTGGCTCTGGTCAACCAGGAGCACCACGTCTTCGTGGGCTCCCTGCGCGACAACCTCCGGCTGGCCCGGACCGGCGCAGCGGACGCGGAGCTGTGGGCCGCCCTCGGCGCGGTCGACGCCGAGGGGTGGGCCGATGGCCTCGCCGACGGCCTCGACACGGAGGTCGGCTCCGGCGGGGTCGCCCTCACCCCGGCGCAGGCCCAGCAGATCGCGCTGGCCCGGCTGGTCCTTGCCGACCCGCACACGCTGGTCCTCGACGAGGCGACCTCGCTGCTCGACCCGCGCGCGGCCCGCAATCTGGAGCGCTCGCTCGGCCGGGTGCTCGACGGCCGCACGGTCGTGGCCATCGCGCACCGGCTGCACACCGCGCACGACGCGGACGTGATCGCCGTGGTCGAGGACGGCCGGATCCGCGAGCTCGGCAGCCACGACGACCTGGTCGCGGCCGACGGCGCGTACGCGGCACTGTGGCGGTCCTGGCACGGCTGACGTGCGGACGGCTGACGTGTGAGCGGCCGGCGTGTGGACGGTGGCGGTCGGGAGCCCTCTCTTCGGGATGGCTTCCGACCGGCGTCGCCTCAATAGCCGTTGCACGTGCCGGCTCCTGCTGAAGGACGGCTCCGTCCGCGACGCGGGCCACTGGTGGCTGCCGTCGTCCGAGCGGCCACCTGGATCGCCCACGGAGCGGCGAGCTCGATCGACCGGGTCGACCTGGTGGACGACTCCGGCCGGGTCTGGTCGTCCGCCGACCTGGGCGGCTGACGGCCGGCCGTGCGCGGGCCGGCCTTCGGTCAGATGAAGTTCAGCGCGGCCGCGCACCCCACGCCGCCGGCCAGCATGAACACCGGCATGAGCACCTTCAGCTCGATCCAGCTGCCGGCCCGGAACCGCATCAGCTTCGGCGGTCCGATGGGGTACCAGCGCTTGCGGCCGATCGGGATGGGCCACAGGATCGGGCAGCCCGAGACGGTGAGGGCGTCCCCGATGTCGTGCACCAGCGCACCGAGCACGATCGGCAGGCCCAGCCACAGGTACTCCTGGCCGGGGTCCGTGAACAGCCAGTCCGAACCGTTGCCGGGCTGGTCCAGGATCCCCGCGAGTATCCACGCGCTGGTCGCCGCGAGCAGCCATACGAGGATGTCGCTGCTGGAGCCGCGTGCCGCCCGCCACAGCAGTCCCTCGATGGCGAGCACCATGTGCACGAAGAGGATCCCGAGGACGGCCCAGCGGCCGCAGAAGATTGCCAGGGCCGAGGCGCCCGCCCCGATCAGGACCGCCCACAGCCACGTGTGGGTGAGCGTGCGGTGGCCGCCGGAGCGGCGCGGGTCGGCCGTCGACCGGGTGGCCTTGTAGACGCCGTACGAGAGTTTGTCGACGATTTCGCAGAGGGCGTGTGAGATCGGGCCGAAGGCGCGCGAAATGGTCGCCGACTTGTGGTCGAGGTCGGGCGCGAGCGCGGCGCCCGCGCAGATCAGCGCTCCGACGAGGAGGACCGGCCATGGCATCGGGTACCCGGCCGCCGTTGTGGCCGCCCCCACCCCCAGCCAGGCCGCCGCTCCTGACAGCGAGTGTGCCGGTCCCATCATGGCTGTGTTCCGCCCCTGTTTCTGTTGTGTCGGCCGCACGCGATGTGCCGACATGTCGCT
This sequence comes from Streptomyces sp. NPDC002790, assembly GCF_040295505.1. Taxonomy (NCBI): domain Bacteria; kingdom Bacillati; phylum Actinomycetota; class Actinomycetes; order Kitasatosporales; family Streptomycetaceae; genus Streptomyces; species Streptomyces sp. NPDC002790. The sequence continues at coordinate 146,164 of NZ_JBEOVM010000003.1, forward strand.
TATTGCTGCGCCGAGTTGGCCCGTGAGGGCCCCGCGCGTGCTGACGCCCCGTCGGCGACCCAGCGTAGCCTTCGTGATCTTCGCTCGGACATCCGATTGCCGGATCGAGCCGGAAGGCAGGCAAGATGGTGCCGTGACCCTTATCGATCAGCTCCCGAAGACCCCGGACCCGGACGCCCTCTACGACGCCTTCGAGTCGTGGTCCCAGGAGCGTGGGCTCACCCTCTATCCCCACCAGGAAGAGGCGCTGATCGAGGTGGTGTCCGGCGCGAACGTGATCGTTTCGACGCCTACCGGGTCCGGCAAGTCCATGATCGCCGCCGGAGCGCACTTCGCCGCGCTCGCACGGGACGAGGTCACCTTCTACACGGCACCGATCAAGGCGCTGGTGTCGGAGAAGTTCTTCGAGCTGTGCAAGCTCTTCGGTACGGAGAACGTCGGCATGCTGACCGGCGACGCCTCCGTGAACGCGGACGCGCCCGTCATCTGCTGCACCGCCGAGGTCCTCGCCTCCATCGCGCTGCGCGACGGCGCGCAGGCCGACATCGGCCAGGTCGTGATGGACGAGTTCCACTTCTACGCGGAGGGGGACCGCGGCTGGGCCTGGCAGATTCCGCTGCTCGAGCTGCCGCAGGCGCAGTTCATCCTGATGTCGGCGACGCTCGGCGACGTCGCCATGTTCGAGAAGGACCTCACGCGCCGCACCGGCAGGACCACGTCCGTGGTCCGCTCGGCCACGCGCCCCGTGCCGCTCTCCTACGAGTACCGGCTCACGCCGATCACCGAGACGCTCACCGAGCTCCTGGAGACCAAACAGGCGCCCGTCTACATCGTGCACTTCACGCAGGCGCAGGCGGTCGAGCGCGCGCAGTCGCTGATGAGCATCAACATGTGCACGCGCGCGGAGAAGGACCAGATCGCCGAGCTGATCGGCAACTTCCGGTTCACCACCAAGTTCGGCCGCAACCTGTCCCGTTACGTACGCCATGGCATCGGTGTGCACCACGCCGGCATGCTGCCGAAGTACCGCCGCCTGGTGGAAAAGCTCGCCCAGGCTGGCCTGTTGAAGGTCATCTGCGGCACCGACACCCTCGGCGTCGGCGTCAACGTGCCCATCCGCACGGTGTTGTTCACCGCCCTCACCAAGTACGACGGCACGCGCGTGCGGACTCTGCGCGCACGGGAGTTCCACCAGATCGCGGGCCGTGCGGGCCGCGCCGGATTCGACACGGCCGGCCTCGTCGTGGCGCAGGCTCCGGAGCACGTCATCGAGAACGAGAAGGCCCTCGCGAAGGCGGGCGACGACGCCAAGAAGCGCCGCAAGGTCGTCCGTAAGAAGGCTCCCGATGGCTTCGTCGCCTGGTCGGAGAGCACCTTCGAGAAGCTGATCGGCTCCGAGCCGGAGCCGCTCATCTCGCGCTTCCGTGTCACGCACACGATGCTCCTGTCGGTCATCGCCCGTCCGGGCAATGCCTTCGACGCGATGCGCCACCTCCTCGAGGACAATCACGAGCCGCGCAAGGCGCAGCTGCGGCACATCCGCCGGGCCATCGCGATCTACCGCTCGCTTCTGGACGGCGGCATCGTCGAGAAGCTGGACACACCGGATCCGACCGGCCGCATCGTGCGCCTGACCGTCGACCTGCAGCAGGACTTCGCGCTCAACCAGCCGCTGTCGACGTTCGCCCTCGCCTCGTTCGACCTGCTCGACCAGGAGTCGCCCTCGTACGCCCTGGACATGGTGTCCGTCGTGGAGTCCACGCTCGACGACCCGCGGCAGATCCTGCACGCCCAGCAGAACAAGGCGCGCGGCGAGGCCGTGGCGCTGATGAAGGCGGACGGGGTCGAGTACGAGGACCGCATGGAGCGCCTCCAGGACATCTCGTACCCGAAGCCTCTGGAAGAGCTGCTCTTCCACGCCTACGACACGTACCGGCAGAGCCACCCGTGGGTCGGCGATCACCCGCTGTCGCCGAAGTCCGTGATCCGCGACATGTACGAACGCGCCATGACCTTCACGGAGTTCGTGTCCCACTACGAACTCGCCCGCGTCGAGGGGATCGTCCTGCGCTACCTGGCGAGCGCGTACAAGACGCTCGACCACACGGTGCCCGACGACCTGAAGTCGGAGGACCTGGAGGACCTGATCGCCTGGCTCGGCGAGATGGTGCGCCAGGTCGACTCCAGCCTTCTGGACGAGTGGGAGCAGCTCGCCAACCCGGGTGAGATGACCGCCGAGGAAGCCCAGGAGAAGGCCGACCAGGTCAAGCCGGTCACGGCGAACGGGCGCGCGTTCCGGGTCCTCGTCCGTAACGCCATGTTCCGCCGCGTCGAACTCGCGGCGCTCGACAACGTCGAGGAACTCGGCGAGTTGGACGGCGAATCGGGCTGGACCGCGGATGCCTGGGGCGACGCGATGGACAAGTACTGGGACGAGTACGAGGACCTCGGTACCGGCCCCGACGCGCGCGGCCCCAAGCTGCTCATGATCGAGGAGGACCCGGAGCACGGGCTGTGGAAGGTGCGCCAGACCTTCGCGGACCCCAACGGCGACCACGACTGGGGCATCAGCGCCGAGGTCGACCTCGCGGCCTCCGACGCCGAGGGCCGTGCCGTCGTCCGGGTCACGGACGTCGGCCAGTTGTAGATCCAAGGACGGTCGGACGGTAGGTTCCGGCCGCGCCCCTGCACCGGAGTCCTCCGGTCGCACACACGAGAGAGAACACCCCATGACGAATCCTGCGGAGAAGCTCGTCGACCTGCTCGACCTGGAGCAGATCGAGGTCAACATCTTCCGCGGACTCAGCCCGGACGAGTCCCTCCAGCGCGTCTTCGGCGGGCAGGTGGCGGGCCAGGCCCTGGTGGCTGCGGGACGCACCACCGAGGGCGACCGCCCCGTGCATTCGCTGCACGCGTACTTCATCCGTCCGGGCCGCCCCGGCGTGCCGATCGTGTACCAGGTCGAGCGGATGCGCGACGGGCGCTCGTTCACCACGCGACGTGTCACCGCCGTGCAGCAGGGCCGCACGATCTTCAATCTCACCGCCTCCTTCCACAAGCCCGAAGAGGGTGCCTTCGAGCACCAGTTGCCGCCGGCCCGGCAGGTGCCGGACCCGGATTCGCTGCCGACGATCGCCGACGAGGTGCGGGGCCATCTGGGCGCGCTGCCCGATGCCCTGGAGCGGATGGCCCGCCGGCAGCCCTTCGACATCCGCTATGTCGACCGGCTGCGCTGGTCGCCCGAGGACATCGAGGCGGCCGAGCCGCGCAGCGCGGTGTGGATGCGTGCCGTGGGCCCCCTCGGCGACGATCCGCTCGTGCACACCTGCGCGCTCACCTACGCGAGCGATATGACGCTGCTCGACGCGGTGCGTCTGCCGATCGAACCGCTGTGGGGCCCGCGCGGCTTCGACATGGCATCGCTCGACCACGCCATGTGGTTCCACCGTCCTTTCCGTGCCGATGAGTGGTTCCTGTACGACCAGGAGTCGCCGATCGCGACGGGCGGCCGCGGCCTTGCCCGTGGCCGCATCTACGACACGGAGGGCCGCCTGCTGGTCTCCGTGGTCCAGGAAGGGCTGTTCCGCAAGCTCGAGGGCTGACCGGAGGCGAGGCCGGCTCGGGTTCGTGCAGGGCGGTCGAACCGGCGGGGCCGCGCGGCGGTTCAGTCTCCTCTTCCGGTGAGGCGGGCCCACAGGCTCCGCGGCCTCGCCTCCGGGGGTTCGGCCATGGGCTCCGGCGACGTTTCCGGCAGGGCCGCCGGGGGCTCCATGTGGCCGGCGGGCCGTGGGGCCGGGCGCCGCCTGCGAGCCTCCTCCAGGTTGAGCAGCAGGTTCCCGCGCAGCCAACTGATCTCGTCCGGGTCGTCGGCGGTCAGGATGCGCTGGACGATCGCGGCGTTCGGCGACTCCGGTGCTCCGTACCAGAATTCGTCCGGCCGCAGCCGCTGCAGATGGGCCCGCTCGTACGGGCTCGCGACGAGTTCCGCGAGATGCGCCGGGTCCAGGAGTGTGGCGACGGCCGCCGCTCGTTCCCACGGGCCGTCGGCCTGCCCGAGCAGATACCCGGCGTGCCTGGCCCGCCAGTTCTTCGGCCGCAGATCGGCGCCGGCCCGCAGCCTGGCACGCACCCTGTCGGGCGCCCGCCCCGTCAGGAGCGGCCCGTTGACCTCGGCCCCCGCGAACTCCCGTAGCTCCTGGGCGAGGTACAGCCACACCACCGTCCGGTACCGGTTGACGTAGAACTTCGCGGGCGTCAGCATCCCGGCGCGAGCCAGCCTGGTGAAACGGGTCGACGGGATGTCCATGAGCTCGGCACCCTCTGTCGTGCCCACCACCCTGACCTGATCGAGCAGTGTGTTCGGGAATCCCTCGGCCGCACGGATGCGGTCGATCTCCTCGCGCGGGACGCGGCGTCGGCCGCCGCCCGGAGCCGGGACGGTTCGGATGCGGCCCAACCGGACGGCCAGGTCGAACTCGCCGCGTTTCAGCCCCAGTTCTCGCGCCGCGCTGCTCTGGGGCCTGGTCATGATGTCGCCTTGCACGATGGTTCTCCCCCGTCTGCGAATCAGACGCGGTCACTCTCCGTGACCGCTCGAGAGAACCGTAGCCCGGATCACCCGACCCCGTGCGAGCCTGTGGATAACCCCGCCGGACCGCGAGTTAACGCAGGTCAGAGGTCCGCGAGTGGACCCCGGTCCGGATTGCGCACGTCGACGGTGAGGTGTTCGCCGACCCGGTGCACCAACAGCGTCATTTCGTACGCGACCTGCCCGATGTCCGCCTCGGCCGCGCTGAGCACGCAGAGGCAGCTGCCCTCGCCCGCCGCGGTGACGAACAGCACCGCGTCGTCGAACTCGATCATCGTCTGGCGCACTCCGCCGGTGCCGAAGTACCGGCCGGAGCCCTTGGCGAGGCTGTGCAGTCCGGACGAGACAGCGGCGAGGTGCTCGGCGTCCTCGCGGCGCAGGCCCGTGCTCGCCCCTGTCACCAGGCCGTCGTTGGACAGGACCAGAGCGTGCCGCACATGTTCGACGCGCTGCGTCAGGTCGTCCAGCAGCCAACCCAGTCCTTCGTACTGCTGCCCCATGATCCCCTGTCCCCGCTTCCCTGTGGCTCCCCGCCCCGGAGGGGATCCGCTCCCCTGCCCGGAGGATCTCACTCGCAAGCCTTCCCCACCCTGGGCATCCGGGCAAGGAGGATGGGCGCATGGCACACAAGATGACCGATGAGCAATGGAAGGCCTTCGTCTCCGAGGGCACTCACACCGCCAAGTTGTCCACTGTGCGAGCCGACGGCAGCCCGCACATCGCGCCCGTCTGGTTCGTTCTCGACGGCGACGACATCGTGTTCAACACCAACAAGGACACGGTCAAGGGCCGCAATCTGGCCCGGGACGAGCGGGTCGCCCTCTGCGTCGACGACGAGCGGCCCCCGTTCTCGTTCGTGTCGATCCAGGGCCGCGCCGAACTCAGCGAGGACCCGGACGAACTGCTGGATTCGGCCACCAGGATCGGCGGCCGCTACATGGGTGCGGACCGCGCCGAGGAGTTCGGCCGGCGCAACGCGGTGCCGGGTGAACTCGTCGTCCGCGTACGGGTCGAGAAGGTCGTGGCGCTGGGCGACATGACCGGCTGAACGGGCCGGCCACGAGCCTCAGCCCACGGAGTCGAGCAGCCGGGCGGAGTGCATGCGCCCGGCGTACTCGACCAGTCTGATCAGTACCTCCTTCCCCGAGTCACGGTCACGCGCGTCGCACAGCACCACGGGGGTCCCGCGGTCGAGGTCCAGGGCGCGGGCCACGTCCTGCGCCCCGAAGGCCCTGCTGTCCGCGAAGCAGTTCACCGCCACGACGAACGGGATGTGCCGGTGCTCGAAGTAGTCCACGGCGGGGAAGCAGTCCTCGAGCCGCCGCGTGTCCGCGAGGACCACGGCGCCGAGCGCGCCCTGCGAGAGCTCGTCCCAGAGGAACCAGAAGCGGTCCTGGCCCGGCGTGCCGAACAGGTAGAGCGACAGGCCTGACCTGATGGTGATGCGGCCGAAGTCCATGGCGACGGTCGTGGTGGTTTTGCGTTCGACCGCCCCGGTGTCGTCCACGTGCTGGCCCAGTTCGCTCAGGCGCTCCTCGGTGCGCAGCGGCCTGATCTCGCTGACCGCGCCGACCAGGGTGGTCTTGCCCACTCCGAATCCGCCCGCGACCAGTATCTTCAGGGCCAGGGCGGCGGTGGGCCCTTCGGCCGTGGTGTCAGAGTGCTCTGAGTCCATCGATGACTTCTCTCAGGATCTTCTCGTCAGGTAGCTGTGCCGGCGGCACCGGCCTGCTGACCTTCACGCAGGCCAGTTCAAGCAGGTCGCCGAGGAGCACACGGACCACGCCCACGGGCACATCGGTGCCCGCGGCCAGTTCGGCGACCGTCTGGGTCTCCGTGCGGCACAGGTCGATGATCGACCTGTGCTCGGGACCGAGGCCGGTGTCTTCGTGGGCGCCTGGCGCCGCGGTGTCGAGCGTCACCAGGGCGATCAGGTCGAAGTGTGCTCCCTGTGGCCCCGGCGCGGTGCGTCCACCGGTCATCGCGTAGGGGCGGACCAGGGGCCCGGCCTCTTGGTCGAACCACTGGCTTCCGGGGTCGTTGTCGTTCATGTCGCCGACCGTGCCCGTCAACTCGCGGTGGGCGGCTGCCCGGCGGCTCTCGGGGCCGTGTAGAGGTGTTCGCCGACCCTCTTGACCAGGCGAGCCATCTCGTAGGCGACGAGGCCGATATCGGCGGTGCCGGTGCTCAGGACAGCGAGGCAGGAACCGTCGCCTGCGGCCGCAACGAAGAGGAAACCTTCATCCATCTCGACCATGGTCTGCCGCACCCCGCCCGCACCGAAGTGCCGCCCCGTGCCCTTGGCGAGACTGTTGAAGCCGGAGGCGACGGCCGAGAGGTGTTCGGCGTCCTCCCTGCGCAGGCCGCTGGAGGCGCCGACGGCGAGCCCGTCGTTGGAGAGGATCACGGCATGCCGCAGTTCGGGCACTCGAAGCACCAAGTCATCAAGGAGCCAGTCGAGTTCACCGGAACCATGGGCCGTGCCCGTGGTACTCGATTCCTTGATCATGCGGGATCTCCTTCATGGGTGTCGGGGCCGGGCGGGCGGCCACCGCCTCTGGCCCAGCCGTCCCGGAAGGAGGCCATCCGGGCCCGGACCTGTTCGGGGGTGCGCTCGTCCGGTGCGGGTACGCGCGCAGGGGGCGTCGGTTCGGTCGGCCGCTCGCGCAGTTGGGGCGCGAGGCTGGCCTGACGTATGCGGCGCGGGAGGCCGTCGGGGGGTGCGGCCGAATCGTTGCCGGGGTGTTCGGGATGTTCTGGATGCGCGGGCTCCGGCGGAGTGCGCAGGCGCAGCGCGGTGACGCCCGGCGGATGCCGGGGGCTCTCGGTCTCCGCCGAGGGGGCGAGCGCCGGGCGGGGCACCTGCGCGGGGACGGGGTGGCTGTCGTTCATCGGTGCCGCTTCGGGCTCGGGCACGCGCGCGTAGCGGCGCTCTTCCTGGGACAGTTGGTGCGCGTCTTGGGTGCTCGGCCCGATCTCGCCGTCCTTGTGCAGCAAGGGAGTGGGCAGGAGGACGACGGCGGTGGTGCCCCCGTATGGAGACGTTCGCAGGTGCACCTTGATGTCGTGGCGTTTGGCGAGTCTGCTGACCACGAAGAGGCCGAGCTGGTCGCTGTCGAACAGGTCGAGGGCTTCCGAGTGCCCGATGCGCTGATTGGCCTCGGCGAGGGTCTCCTTGCCCATGCCGAGGCCGCGGTCCTCGATCTCGATCGCGTACCCGTTACCGACGGGCTCGCCACTGATACGCACCTTGGTGTGCGGGGGCGAGAACTGGGCGGCGTTCTCGACGAGTTCGGCCACCAGGTGGGTGAGGTCCGCGACGGCGGCGCCGGACACTTGGGCGGCGGAGAGGTGGCGCACCTCCACGCGCGCGTAGTCCTCGATCTCGGAGACCGCGGCCCGTACGACGTTCGTCAGCGGGACGGGCTGTCGCCAGGCGCGACCCGGCGCCGCTCCGGAGAGGATGATCAGGCTCTCCGCGTGGCGGCGCATCCTTGTGGTGAGGTGATCGAGCCGGAACAGGTCGCCGAGTTCGCTCGGGTCGTCGGCGCGGCGCTCCATGCTGTCCAGGAGACCGAGTTGACGGTGGACGAGGACCTGGCTGCGGCGGGCGAGGTTGACGAAGACCCCGGAGATGCCGCTGGCGAGTTCGGCGCGCTCCACAGCGGCGTACAGGGCCGCGCGGTGCACGGTGGTGAGCGCCTCGGACACCTGGCCCGTCTCGTCCTCCGCGGGCGGACCCTCGGGGGCTTCGGCCGCCACGTCGATCTCGTCACCGGCCCGCAACCTGCGCATGGTGTCGGGCAGTTTGCGGCGGGCGATCTCCAGTGCGGTGTTGCGCAGGCTGACCAGTTCGACGACGAGGCCGCGGCCGATGCGCACGGAGATCACCAGTGAGGCCGCCACGGCGACGAGTCCGAGCAGGACGGCCGCTCCCGCCGGAGTGAGCAGTCCGCGGGTGAGCGGGTCCGCGCGGACCGCGGCGTCGCGTGCGGCGTCCGCCTCGATGGCACGCATGCGGCCCTGTACGGTCGCGTACGCCGTGTTCCAGGAGCCGGCGGACGCGGCGGCGAGCGCCTTCCCGCCCGGTTCCGCGATGAGGGTGCGGTCCTCGACGGCGCGCACGTCGCCGTAGGCGCGGCCTGCCGCCAGGCGCTTCCAGGCGGCTCGTTCGGGCCCGCGCAGGTCGCTCGCGGCCGTGCCGATCAGGTTCTTGCGGGTCTCCACCGCCCCGGTGAACAGCCGCAGGCGCTGGCCGTCCAGGGAACCGGCCAGGCGTGCGCCGACGAGCACCGCGTTCTCCCGGGCGAGCATCTCGCCGGAGCGGCCGAACTCCAGGAGCACGCGCGCGTCGGAGCCGAGTTCGGAGTCCTGGATGCCGGTGAGTGAACCGCTGACCGCGAAGGCGCTGTCGACGGTCCTGGTGTACTGCCCGTATGCGTCGTCCCAGCCGGTGCGCCGATCTCGCACGGCCTTGCGCACGCTACTTAGGTGCTCGACGCCGGCGACGAACGACTCCAGCCGGCCGGCCACCGCACGCGGGAGGTCCGCTCCGTCAGCGACCGTGCCGTCCTTGCCGATGCGCAGGGCCGAGACGGCGCGGTCCGTGGCGGCCGCACGCCTCGTGAAGTCGTCGCCGCGGCCCGCGGTGGGCTCGGTGGCGTAGGAGACGGCTGCGGTGCGTTCGGCCTGCAGGGCGGCCACGGACGCGCCCACGGGTGCGCGCACCGCCTCGTCGACCCGCTGCAACTGCCGCAGCCGCGCGATGTCCTGGGCGGTGCTCACGGTGGCGAAGCCCCACAGGGCGATCAGCGAGACGACGGGCACCATCAGGAGGCAGATGATTTTCGCCCGGACCGTACGCGGACGCAGATTCACGGTTCCCGCGCGCGCGGGGGGCGGCCTGCGGGGCTCCGGCTCCTCCAGGACGTCTTCGTTTGCGGGCAGCCCGGCGTGCGCACGCCGTCCGCGCGCGGGGGCCGAACTCTCGTGCACGGGGCCGGAGCCGGGGGTTCTGCGGGGCGGGCGCATGGCCTCCTCGATCGGGGTCGGGGCACCTTCGCGCTACTGGTGCCGGGCCGGTGGCGGTGCGGTGGGTCAGGGAGTCTGGTGCTCCAGCGGGCGCTGCGCCGACGTGGAAGCCTCCCTCTCGTCCGCGGTCGGGGACAGCGCGACGAACGCCGAGGTCAAGAAGAGGTAGGAGCCGAGCCCCACGGCCAGCGGGAAGATGAACTGCATCGGCGTGGCCCCGGCGATCTCCGCCGTGGAGGGGCTCACCCGCACGCTCACCGCCATCATCCCGGTGTAGTGCATGCTGCTCACGGCGCCGCCCATGACGAGGGAGGCGACCGCGACGGCGCCCGGCGACTTGATGTTGAGGGCGGCCCACAATGCGGCGGTCGCCGCGACGACGGCGATCACCACGGAGAGGGCGACCAGCAGCGGGTCGTAGCCGACCTGCCCGTGCAGGCGCAGGGCCGCCATCCCCAGGTAGTGCATGCTGGCCACGCCGAGGCCCGTCGTGAGGCCGCCCAGGACCAGCGCGCGCCCGCGCTCGCCGTGATGGCCGACCGCGAAGACGCCGACGCCGACGACGGTCACCGCGACGACCAGGCTGAGGATCGTCAGCGGAACGTTGTAGCGGATCTCGGTGCCGGTGACGGTGAAGCCGAGCATCGCCACGAAGTGCATGGTCCAGATGCCGGTGCCGATGGCGGAGGCGGCGGTGAGCAGCCAGTTGCGCCGAGCGCGCCCCGTGGTGTTCAGGGCACGCACGGTGCAGCGCAGTCCGAGCGCGGCGCCGATGCAGGCCATCGCGTACGACAGCACGGGGGTGAGCCAACCGAAGGTGGCGTGGTCCAGGTGTCCCATGGGTCAGGGACGCTATGCCGGTGGGGGCGTACAACAGGGGCGCAGTCCGAAAGGTTTTGGAATACGGAGGAGATGCGGTTCGGATCGGTCGCCGGAGAGTCGAACATGCGCACCGCACGTGCATGCGATGTCTCCGACGAAGAAGAGGACCTTTCGATCCCGTGTCCCCCACTCGTGTCACAGGACGTGCCTGGGCGCCGCTGTCAGTGCGCTGCGCAATCATGGAGCGCATGAGCGATGACGCCACGCGTGTGCAGGAGTTCTTCACGGCAAGGGCCGCCGGCTGGGACGCCCGTTTCCCCGACGACGGTCCGGCCTACGCGTCCGCGGTGGCCGCGTTGGGGCTGCGTCCCGGAGGCCGTGTGCTCGACGCGGGCTGCGGCACGGGGCGGGCGCTGTCGCCGCTGCGCGCGGCCGTGGGGCCCTCCGGAGTGGTCCTGGGCGCCGATCTGACAGCGGCCATGCTGGAGCGCGCCGTACGGGCGGGTAGGGACACCGAGGGGCAGTTGCTGCGCACGGACGTGGCCCGGCTGCCGCTGCGTACCGGCGTACTGGACGCGGTGTTCGGTGCCGGGCTCATCTCGCACTTGCCGCAACCGGCCGCGAATCTGCGGGAGTTGGCGCGTGTGGTGCGCCCCGGCGGGCTGCTCGCACTTTTCCACCCGATCGGCCGGGCCGCCCTCGCCGCCCGTCACGGCCGTGCGCTCACGCCGGACGACCTGCGCGCCGAGCCCAATCTGCGCCCGCTGCTGGCCGCCGCCGGCTGGCGCATGACCTCGTACGCCGACGAGGACGAGCGCTTCCTGGCACTCGCGGTACGGGAGGAGGACTGAGCGCGCTCATGTGACCGAGCGTCACGGTCAAAGGCCGGAAAACCGGGCCCACCGAGCACCACCGCGCGGGATCCGCTCCGCGGCCTGGTCTGTCACCATGGCCGCAACTGCGCGACACACGTTGGCGGTTACGGGCAGGGGGACGGTGGCGTCCATGATCGATCGGGTCCGCAAGGCGTGGAGGACATGGCGCGAGGACGGCGGCTCGCCGAGCAGGAGGGAGCGTGCGCACAATCTCTTCGAAGCGGCTGCCGCCTACGTGGTGGGGTGCGTCGAGGACGACCAGGAGCGTGCCGACGAGGCGGCGGGCTGGGTCGAGCCGAGTGCCCTGGCCTTCGGGGTCAACGAGTTGGCCTGCAGGGCCGTCATCGCCCTCGCACGGGAACGCGACGAGCCGCCACGAACCGTCGCCCGCGGCCTCCTTGGACTGCCCGCCGGCTGACCCCACACGCGCGAGGCACAGATGCCCCATGCTCGCGAGGCACACACGTCGGGCACGGGATGTCGACACTTTACTCACGGCAGGGCTACAGGAGCTGAACCGCTGCCGATTTTCCTGGTCATCGACCATGGACCCCCCTGTACGGCACCATCGGACACTGGCTAAGGTCTCGCCGGTGGAACGAAGTTCAGGGGAGGCTGGCGTGGCCGGAGTGGACGAAGCAGCGGTCGAAGGGGACGACGCGCTGTACGTGCTGACGGCGGTGTTGCTGACGCCTGCGAAGTTCCCGAGCGTGCTCGGGGACGACTACCCGGAGGCATGCGAGGTCCTGGGGCTCGCACCGTTGGCCGATGGGTACGGCCTGGTGCTCGGCCAGGACGGACAGGGCGCCCGCTGGACCGTCGTGGTCGACGACGTGTCGCTGGTCGCCGTCGCCATCGCGTCGTGGGACTGCGGCATGGAGTACGAACTCTCGCCCGATGAGGCCAGCATGGTCGCCGCGCTGCCGGGCTGGCCGCTCGCGCTCGCCGTCGCGGCCCCGGGCGTCCCCGCGCCGCACGATCCCGAGCCCGACCCCGAGTACGCCGACGCGCCGCCGCTGACGCCGCCCGACACGGAGACGTGGGGGCCGGCCCAACGACGTCTGGGGGCAGACGAGATAGCCCTTCAGTGGGCGGTGTGGCGGGAACAGCTCGACGACTCCCAGTTCGCCACGGAGGAGGACGCGGAGGCGCCTCAGGAGGGCGACGCGGCGGAGGCCGGGCCGAGCGGATCCCAGCCGGGCATCCGGCGAGTCCTCTCGGAGGTACGCGGGTACGTGGACGCGCCGCCGCCGCTGGGCCGCGTGCGCTCCTCGTTCGCCTCCGGCGACGCGCGGACGCTGCGCGCCGACGGTCCCGGCTGGTCGATGGTCGCGCGGACCGACGACATCGCCTTCGTGCTCCTCGACGACGAGCCGGGCGAGGTGCTGCCGGTCGGCCGCGGCCGGGAGCTGCCGAGCCTGCTCGAAGCACTCGACAAGATGGCCGTCCGCCCTACGTGAACCGCCGGAGCCGCACGGGACGCTCGCGCCCCGCACGGCTCCGACCGTCACAAGGTCCCCTCAGCGGCCCAGTTCCTTGCGCGAGACGCGGCGCAACCTGCGCCGCTGTGAGGGGTCCAGCATCAGGTACGCGGCGGCGGGCGCGCCCAGCACGATGAGCAGGGCCGCCCACCAGGGCAGCCAGATCAGCAGGATGATGCCGACCGCCACACCTCCCGCGGCGATCTTCGCGTTCTTCGACATGTGTGTGGCCTCCTTCGGGGCGGCCCGCCCTCGCCTGAGTGGAGCGGACCCGCCTCTGCTGTGAGAAACGGGCCCACGTCGCCCGCAGTTCCGTCGCCTGACCCTGAGACATCCCTGATTTCACGCCGTCGCACACGACGGGGGGTCCTCAGATGTCGGCCCGCAGCGGCTCTCCCACTTCATACATGTGGCGCAGTGCCTGGCGGTAGGAGTCGACAAGCCCTGTCTCCACGAAGGGGATGCCGAGCCCGCGGCAGTGGGCCTTCACCATGGGTTGGGCGAGGCGCAGGTGGGGGCGGGGCATGCTCGGGAACAGGTGGTGCTCGATCTGGTAGTTGAGGCCACCGAGGAACCAGTCGGTCAGTGGGCCGCCCTTGATGTTGCGCGAGGTAAGGACCTGGCGGCGCAGGTGGCCCCACTTGTCGCCGTCCGGGTCCGGCATCTCCATGCCCTTGTGGTTGGGGGCGAACGCCATACCCAGATGCAGCCCGAACAGGGCCTGGTGGAGCGCGGCGAAGACGAGTGCGTGGCCGATCGGCATGGTGGTGAGGAGCAGCGTGAGGTAGCCGACCACGTGCGCGATCAGGAACGCGCCCTCCACGAGACGTTCGCGGCCGCTCTGGCGGCGCAGGTCCTGGAATCCGGACACCTTGAGGGCGATGCCTTCGAGCAGGGTGAGCGGGAAGAAGAGCCAGGCCTGGTGGCGGGTGAGCCAGCCGCGGAACCCCGCGCGCGTGGCGGCCTGTTTGCTGGTGAAGACGAGTACGTCGGCGGCGACGTCGGGGTCCTTCTCGATGTGGTTCGGGTTGGCGTGGTGCCGGTTGTGCTTGTCGTTCCACCAGGAGTAGCTCATGCCGAGCAGGAGGTTGCCGTGGACCAGGCCGATCAGCCGACTCACCGAGCGGTTCCCGGTGATCTGGGCGTGGCCCGCGTCATGTCCGACGAAGGCGGTGCGTGCGCACAGCATCGCGAGGACCGGTGCGAGGGCGAGCACCCACCACGAGCCGCCGAGGAGGGCCATGCCCGTGACGACGGCGCCCAGGCAGAGGGCGTTGACCACGATGGTGCGCACGTACCAGCCGGTGCGTCGCTCCAGCAGGCCCTGCCCCTTGATGGCGCGCAGCAGGGGCGTGAACTCGCTTCCCCCTTCGGGGGAGGTCGGCCTGGTGGCGGGTTCCGGCAGGGTTCCGACGGCCGAGGGCATGACGGTCTCCGGTCTGTGGTGGGTGAGGTCGATGCGGCGGGCTATGCGTCGCCCGACCACTAGGAAACCTATGGATCACGTGCCTTGATCGGCCATGGCGCCACCACCCGAGTACCGACTGGGTTCCCCCCACCTCGGCAGGGGGGGGTAAGCCCCACCCTTAAGGGTCAGGTGATTCAGGTCACGACATATGGAGGCCCGTCCGACAGATCCGGGGGTGTACCCTCGGCGCCTCCAGGGTGAGTAGTCAAGTTTGATGAACACGAGGACGTCGCCATCTCCGAGCACACCCACACCGCTCCGCCCACCCCCTCCGAGATCACCGAACTCGCGCGCTGCGGCGTCGTGTTCACCCCCTCCGACCCGGCCCGCACGTCGACCGTCGCCTTCTGGCGCCCCGAAGGCGGCGAGCCGCCACTACCGGACGCGGGCACCCGCGGCGAGCTGCACCTCGCGCTGCCCGGCGAGGACTCCGTGGAGCGGGTGACCGTACCGGCCGTCACCCTGCCCGTGCGCGCCGCGCTGCCGGTGCTCACCCGCGCGCGTAACACCGCGGACGCCGACCCGACGGCGGCCTTCTGGGGAGCGGCCGGTTTCCTGGCGCTCCAACTCGTCGCCCGCGGCCTGCTGTTGCCGGGGGTGAGCCCCGAGGGGCACGACGCGTGGCGCGCAGGCCCGCTGGGGGCCGACGACCTCGACCGGGTCCGGGAGCTGGCCGCCGCGATGCCGCCCGAGGCGCACGCCGTGCCGCTGGACGGGAACGAGCCGCCGCGCCTGCACACCCCGGAGCGGCTGCTGCGCGCGTTCCTGGACGCGGTGACCGACGCCCTGCCGCGCTCCCCCGCCGCCGCGCACGCCGCCGGCGCACCCGCGTTCGCGGCACGGGAACCGCAACGGGTGCCCGAGCTGCGCCCGTGGGCGGGGGATGTCGCGGCGGGGCTCGACGCGGGGGTGCGGATCTCGCTGCGCGTGGAGGTCCCCGGACTCGAACAGATCGCGGACGACGAGCCCCGCGTCCCGTTCCGCGCGGTGCTTCAACTGCACAGCGTCAGCGATCCCACGCTGATCGCGGACGCTGCACAGGTGTGGGCCGGGTCCGGAACCTCGGGGCGGGCCTTCGGCGACCGGGCCCGTATGGACGCGTTGTTGGCGCTGCGCCGCGCCACGCGCGCGTGGACACCGCTCGCGCCCTTGCTCTCCGCGGCCGTGCCGGACGCCGTCGAACTGGCCGACGAGGAGGTCACGGAGCTGCTCGGCGAGGGCGCGCGGGCGTTGTCCGCGGCCGGCGTCGAGGTGCACTGGCCCAAGGAGCTGGCCCGCAAGCTGACGGCCCGCGCGGTGATCGGCCCGGTCGAGGGAGAGGCCGGAGACGAGGGCGAGGGCGCCGACGGCCTGTCCTCCGGCGCCCCGTCCTTCCTGTCGGCCGACGCGCTGCTGGCGTTCGACTGGCGGTTCGCCCTCGGCGGCCAGGAGTTGAGCCGCGCGGAGCTGGACGTGCTCGCCGAGGCGAACCGTCCCGTCGTACGGCTGCGCGACCAGTGGGTGCTGATCGATCCGGCGGAGGCCCGCCGCGCCCGCTCCCACCAGGACCGCAAGGTCACCCCGGTCGACGCGCTGAGCGCCGTTCTCACGGGCTCGGCGGAGGTCGAGGGTCGCCGGGTCGACGTGCGGCCCACGGGCTGGCTCACGGCCCTGCGGGACCGCCTCACCGACCCCGAGGGCATGGCGGCGGTCGGCCAACCGGCCGCGCTCGACGCCGACTTGCGCGACTACCAGCTGCGCGGGCTCAACTGGCTCGCCCACATGACTTCGTTGGGCCTCGGCGCCTGCCTCGCCGACGACATGGGCCTCGGCAAGACGATCACGCTGATCGCACTGCACCTGCACCGCCAGAGCGCCCCGGAGAGCGCCGGGCCGACGCTCGTGGTCTGCCCGACGTCCCTGATGGGCAACTGGCAGCGCGAGATCGAGAAGTTCGCGCCCGGCACCCCGGTACGCCGCTTCCACGGCGGTCGACGCTCCCTGGAGAAACTCGCGGACGGGGAGTTCGTGCTCACCACCTACGGCACGATGCGCCTCGACGCCGCCCAACTCGGCACCGCTGCCTGGGGGATGCTCGTCGCCGACGAGGCGCAGCACGTGAAGAACCCCTACTCCGCGACGGCCAAGGAGCTGCGCACCATCGGCGCACGCGCACGCGTGGCGCTCACCGGCACCCCGGTCGAGAACAACCTCTCCGAGCTGTGGGCCCTCCTCGACTGGACGACGCCCGGTCTCCTTGGCCGCCTCGGCACGTTCCGCACGCGCTACGCCCAGGCGATCGAGGGCGGCAAGGACCCGGCGGCCGCGGAGCGTCTGGCCAAACTCGTCGGGCCCTTCTTGTTGCGTCGGCGCAAATCCGATCCCGGCATCGCACCGGAGCTGCCGCCCAAGACCGAGACGGATCGTGCGGTGTCCCTCACCGCCGAACAGGCGGGCCTCTACGAAGCCGTGGTCCGCGAGACGCTCGCGGAGATCTCCGGGGCGGCGGGATTCGAACGGCGCGGACTCATCGTCAAGCTCCTCACCGGCCTCAAGCAGATCTGCAACCACCCGGCGCAGTACCTCAAGGAGGACAAGCCCCGCATCACCGGCCGCTCCGGAAAGCTGGAACTCCTCGACGAGCTCCTGGACACGATCCTGGCCGAGGACGCCGGCGTGCTGATCTTCACGCAGTACGTACAGATGGCCCGCCTTGTGGAGCGGCACCTGGCGGCCCGCGGCGTCCCGGTGATGTTCCTCCACGGAGGCACCCCGGTCGCGGAGCGCGAGGCCATGGTGCGGCGCTTCCAGGAGGGCGAGGTCCCCGTGTTCCTGCTCTCGTTGAAGGCCGCGGGGACGGGGCTCAACCTCACGCGCGCGGAGCACGTCGTGCACTACGACCGCTGGTGGAACCCGGCCGTGGAGGCGCAGGCCACCGACCGCGCGTACCGCATCGGGCAGACCAGGCCGGTGCAGGTGCACCGGCTGATCGCCGAGGGCACGATCGAGGACCGCATCGCGCAGATGCTGGTCCGCAAGCAGGAGTTGGCGGACGCGGTGCTCGGCTCCGGCGAGGCGGCGCTGACCGAACTCACCGACGCGGAACTGGCGGACCTGGTCGAGCTGCGAGGGGGCACCCGATGAGCCACATGGAAGACGAGATGCGCACGTTCGCGGCGCTGCCGCCCGCGCACGGGCGGGGCTTCGCGCACACCTGGTGGGGGCAGGCCTGGTTGAAGGCCCTGGAGGACACCGCACTCGACACCGCGCAGCTGAAGGCGGGGCGCCGCCTCGCGCGCGCGGGGGCGGTGGGCGCGGTGTCGGTCCTGCCGGGTCGCATCACCGCGGTGGTGGAGGACCGCGGCGGCGCCACACACCGCTCGGACGTGCTGCTGCAGTGCCTGGACGAGGACGAGTGGGACGGCTTCCTGACGATGGCGGCCGCGCGGGCCGGACACATCGCGGCGCTTCTGGACCGCGACATGCCGCCGCACCTGGTGGAGGACGCCTCGGCGTCGGGTGTGGAACTCCTGCCGGGGATCGGCGACTTGGAGCCGCGCTGCGACTGCGACGCCTGGGACCACTGCGCGCACACGGCGGCGCTGAGCTATCAGCTCGCCCGTCTGCTGGACCAGGACCCGTTCGTGCTGCTCCTGCTGCGCGGGCGCGGCGAGCGCGCGTTGCTCGACGAGCTTCAGGTGCGCAGCACCGTACGCGCCGCACCGGAAGCGCCGCGCGAGGACCGGGAGGCCGAGGGCGTGGACGCGGCCGAGGCGTACGCGTCGGCGATCGTGCTGCCGCCGCTGCCGGGGCCGCCACCGCTACCCGACGAGCCCGGCCTGCCGCCGTCGCTCGACACGGAGACACCGGCGCCCGCGGGCACGGACGTCGAGGCGCTCGGCTTCCTCGGCGCGCGGGCAGCTGCCGAGGCGCACCGGCTGCTCGCGGAGGCGCTGTCCCCGGGACACGAACAGCGCCTTTCGTCACCGGAGTTGACCGTGCCGCAGGACGCCGTACGCCTGGCCTCCGCGGCCCCCGTGCCGCACATCCGGGCACGGCTCGCCGAGGTCGGTGGCCGCGGCCGGGAGGGCCTGACGCTCGCCGTGCACGCCTGGGAGTACGGGGGCGCCGCCGCACTCGACGTACTGGACGAGGAGTGGGCGCCTGACGCGGAAGGCCTGGCACGCGCGCGTGCCGCGCTCGACGCTGCCTGGGACGACGACGAGCGCCCCGACCTCAAGGCCGCCCGCGGCCGCTGGAGCACCGCCGACGGGCAGGCCCAACTGCGGCTCGGCCGGGACGGGCGCTGGTGGCCGTACCGCAAGCAGCGCGGCCGCTGGGCCCCCGCCGGACCGGCGACGTCCGACCCCGCCTCCGCGCTGGCCGGCGTCCTGGGCACCACGGACGCGTAGGCGAAGACGGGCTGATCGAAACGACAGTCCCTAGCGGATCGGCATGCCCGAGAGGGTGCGGGCGATGACCAGGCGCTGGATCTCGCTCGTGCCCTCGAAGATCGTGTAGATCGCGGCGTCGCGGTGCATGCGCTCCACGGGGTACTCGCGCGTGAAGCCGTTGCCGCCGAGGATCTGGACGGCCTGGGCGCTGACCTTCTTCGCGGTCTCGCTCGCGAACAGCTTGGACATGGAGCCCTCGGCGTTCTCGAACTTCTTGCCCGTGGACGCCATCCAGGAGGCACGCCACACCAAGAGGCGCGCGGCGTCGATCTGGGTGCGCATGTCGGCGAGCTGGAAGGCTACGCCCTGGTTGTCGATGATCGGGCGGCCGAACTGCTCGCGCGTCTTCGCGTACTCCAGGGCCTCCTCGTAGGCGGCGCGGGCCGTGCCGACCGCCATGGCGCCGACGGCGGGACGCGAGGCCTCGAAGGTGGCCATCGCGGCGTTCTTCACGCGCTCGCCGCCCTTCTTGGCCTTCTCGCGCGAGCGGGCGAGACGCTCGTCGAGCTTGTCCTTGCCGCCGAGCAGGCAGGAGCCGGGAACGCGGACGTTCTCCAGGACGACCTCTGCGGTGTGCGAGGCGCGGATGCCGTGCTTCTTGAACTTCTGGCCCTGGGACAGGCCGGGGGTGTTCGGCGGCACGATGAACGAGGCGTGCCCCTTGGAGCCGAGCTCCGCGTCCACGGAGGCGACCACCACGTGGACATTGGCGATGCCGCCGTTCGTCGCCCACGTCTTGGTGCCGTTCAGGACCCACTCGTCCTTGGCCTCGTCATAGACGGCACGCGTGCGCATCGCGGCGACATCGGAGCCCGCATCCGGCTCGGAGGAGCAGAAGGCGGCCACCTTCACATCGTTCACGTCGCCGTACATCTGCGGAATCCAGGTGCCGATCTGCTCCTCGGTCCCGTTGGCGAGCACGCCCACCGCGGCGAGGCCCGTGCCGACGATGGACAGGCCAATGCCCGCGTCGCCCCAGAACAGCTCCTCCATGGCCATCGGGATGCCGAGGCCCGACGGGTCGAAGAACTGCTGCGCGTAGAAGTCCAGGGAGTAGATTCCGAGCTTGGCCGCTTCCTGGATGACCGGCCAGGGGGTCTCCTCGCGCTCGTCCCACTCGGCGGCCGCGGGGCGGATCACATCGGCGGCGAAGCCGTGCAGCCAGTCCCGCACTTCCTTCTGCTCGTCGTTGAGATCCATGGTGAACTCGGCCATAACCCCTCCAGGGCGCACGCAATACTGTGTTACTTAAGGTAACTCGAGTCTGTTACTGACGAGTAGCCTCTGTCAACCTCCGAGTACGCGTTCGATACCGGATGTCCGGTGGGTGTTACCTTTCGCGTGCGTCAGGCAATCGCACGGGGCGGGGAGATTTCATGGAGACCACACAGCGGACCGATCAGCGCGCGGACCAACGGTCCGCCGCCGAGCGTCGGCGGCGCGAGCTGCTGGAGGCCGCGGACCGCGTGGTTCTCCGAGAGGGACCCGGCGCCTCGATGAACGCGATCGCGGCGGAGGCCGGGATCACCAAGCCGATCCTGTACCGGCACTTCGGCGACAAGGGCGGCCTCTACGCCGCGCTCGCCACGCGCCACACGGACGCACTGCTCGCCTCGCTGCGGGCCGCCCTGGACGCGCCCGCGGAGCGGCGCGAGCGCGTGGAGGCGACGCTCGACACGTACTTGGCGGCGATCGAGGCCCGCCCCCAGGTCTACCGCTTCCTGATGCATCCGTCGGAGGGCTCCCCCGCCGAATCCGGGTTCGACGTCGGACAGCACTCGGCGCCGCTGCTACGCCGCATGGGCGAGGAGCTGGCCGAGGTCATCGAGGAGCGCGTGGACCTCGGCCCCGGCAGCCAGCAGCTCGCGCGCGTCTGGGGGCACGGGATCGTCGGCATGATGCACGCCGCGGGCGACTGGTGGCTCGGCGACCGCCCGTGCGAGCGCGCCGAGTTGGTGCGCGGCCTCGCCGACCTGCTGTGGGGGCGGCTCGCCGCGGCGGGCGACAAGGCGGGCGGCCCCGCTTTCTGACCGGCCCGACGCCCCGTCAGCAGCCCACGTGGCCGACGTCGGCTCAGCAGCCCACGTGGCCGGCGCCGGCTCAGCAGCCCACGTGGCCGGCGCCGGCTCAGCAGCTCACGTGGCCCACGGCGCCTTCGCCGCCTGACGCAGCACCTTCCTGCGCCGCCATCCGGTGACCCGCTCCGTGTACGTACGCCCCTCCAAGTGGTCGCACTCGTGCTGGAGGCAGCGGGCGAACCAGCCCGTTCCGTGGATCACCAGCGGTTCGCCGCCAAGGTCGTGGCCCTCCACGCGCGCGTGGTCGAAGCGGGGCGTGCCCGCCTCGAGGCCGGGGAGCGACAGACAGCCCTCGGGGCCGCGGATCATCTCGCCGTCGGCCTCGACCAGGCGTGGGTTCACGACGTGGCCGACGTGGCGCACATCGTCGTCATCCTCACAGTCGAAGACGAAGACCCGCAGTCCCTCGCCGACCTGGTTCGCGGCGAGGCCCACCCCTTGCGCCGCGTACATCGTGGCGAACAGGTCCTCCACCAGGCGCGCGAGGGCCGGGCCGAAGTCCGTGACCTGCGCGCAGGGTTGGTGCAGCACGGTTTCACCGAGCAGGGTCAGGGGTCGTACGCGCCCTGAGGCGCCCGGGATCGAGCCGTGTCGCATGCCGGTAAGGGTACGGTCCTGAGTGCACCACGAAGCGCTGGTGGTGCCGCTGTTCGGGCTTGTCAGAGGATCTCGATAGGCTGAGCCCATAAACGATGCCGGGGGCAGGCGCGGCGCCGTACGCAAGGAGGACCCAGGAAAATGGCAGGCAACTCGGAGCCGATGACTCCGCGCGCCAAGCTGGCCGTGACGGCCGGCCGGGCCGCGGCCGCGGTGTCGCGGGCGGCGGGCCGCGGCAGCGGATCGGTGATCGGCGGCAAGGTCGCGCTGCGGTTCGACCCCGAGCTGCTCGCGCGGGTCGCCCAGCACCTGGAAGTGGTGCTCGTCTCGGCCACGAACGGAAAGACGACGACCACGCGACTGCTCGCGGAGGCCCTGCGCGCCAGCGGCACCGTCGTGTCGAACGCACTGGGTGCGAACATGCCGGCGGGCATCACCTCCGCCCTGGCCGGCGGCGGCGACGCCAAGTACGGCGTGATCGAGGTCGACGAGAAGTACCTGGTCGGCGTCGCCCGCGACACCGACCCGAAGGCGATCGCGCTGCTCAACCTCTCGCGCGACCAGTTGGACCGCGCCGGTGAGACCCGCATGCTCGCCGAGAAGTGGCGCGAGGGCCTGTCCGGTTCGAAGGCCATCGTGATCGCGAACGCGGACGACCCGCTGATCGTCTGGGCCGCCTCCTCCTCGCCGAACGTGGTGTGGGTCGCCGCGGGCCAGGAGTGGAAGGACGACGCCTGGTCCTGCCCGGCGTGCGGCGGTGTGATGCAGCGCCCCGGTGACGACTGGTTCTGCGGCGAGTGCGGCTTCCGCCGCCCGCTCGCGAGCTGGGCGCTCCAGGGCGACCACGTCATCGACCCGCACGGCTCCGCCTGGCCGATCAACCTCCAGCTGCCGGGCCGCGCCAACAAGGCGAACGCGGCGACGTCCGCGGCCGTCGCCGCCTGCTTCGGGGTACCCCCGCAGGTCGCCCTGGAGCGCATGTACAAGGTGCAGGCGGTGGCGGGCCGCTACGACGTCGTGCAGTTCCAGGAGCGCGACCTGCGGCTGCTGCTCGCCAAGAACCCTGCGGGCTGGCTCGAAACGTTCACGCTGATCGACCCGCCGCCGACCCCGGTGATCCTCTCGGTGAACGCGCGGGGCGCCGACGGCACCGATACCTCCTGGCTGTGGGACGTCGACTACACGCGCCTGGCCGGCCACCCGATCTGCGTGATCGGCGACCGTCGGCTCGACCTCGCGGTCCGGCTCGAGGTCGCGGGACTGGACTTCCGGGTCTGCGAAACGCTCGACGAGGCCGTGCAGATGTCACCCCCGGGACGCATCGAGCTGATCGCCAACTACACCGCGTTCCAGGACGTCCGCCGCCGCGTGGGCAACTGACCGGGCCCCACGAAGAACGCGACAGCGAAGGATCATGAGCATGAGTGACAACAGCCTGCGCCTCGTGTGGGTCTACCCCGACCTCCTGAGCACCTACGGAGACCAGGGCAATGCTCTGGTGGTGGAGCGCCGCGCCCAGCAGCGCCGCCTCCAGGTCGAGCGCTACGACGTGCGCAGCGACCAGGCGGTGCCGACCTCCGGCGACATCTACCTCATCGGCGGCGGCGAGGACCGTCCGCAGCGCCTCGCGGCGGAGCGGCTGCGCCGCGACGGCGGCCTGCAGCGCGCGGTGGCCAACGGCGCGATCGTCTTCTCCGTGTGCGCCGGATACCAGATCCTCGGCCACGAGTTCGTGAACGACCTCGGTGAGCGCGAGCCCGGGCTCGGCCTGCTCGACGTCGTCTCGACGCGCGGCGAGGGCGAGCGCTGCGTCGGTGACGTACTGGGCGACATCGACCCGGAGTTGGGCCTGCCGGAGCTGACCGGCTTCGAGAACCACCAGGGCATCACGCACCTCGGTCCCACGGCGCGGGCCTTCGCCCGCACCCGGATCGGCAAGGGCAACGGGACGGGGGACGGCACCGAAGGCGCCTTCAACGACACCGTCTTCGGCACGTACATGCACGGGCCCGTGCTCGCGCGCAATCCGCAGATCGCCGACCTGCTGATCAAGCTGGCGCTCGACGTGAACGCGCTGCCGCCGGTGAACGACCACTGGTACGAGGAGCTCAGGAACGAGCGGATCTCGGCGGCCACGACGCAGCCGGCGTAGCCACGGCCGGCGGGCCCTTCGGTGCACGTCCGTGCCCATGTGAGCGGGCCGGTCCACCAGTCGGACGCCCGGTGCGGACGGGCCCCCGGACGCCGATAAGGTACGGGGGTCCAGCCGGACGACGCAGTCCGGCCATCGGCCCACGTTTGCAAAGGTAATCCGGGCTTATGCGTATTGGTGTCCTCACTTCCGGAGGCGACTGCCCCGGCCTGAACGCCGTGATCCGCTCGGTCGTGCACCGTGCCGTCGTCGATCACGGCGACGAGGTCATCGGCTTCCACGACGGGTGGAAGGGCCTGCTCGAGTGCGATTACCGCAAGCTGGACCTCGACGCGGTGGGCGGCATCCTCGCCCGCGGCGGCACCATCCTCGGCTCCTCCCGCGTACAGCCCGCGCATCTGCGCGACGGCATCGAGCGGGCCAAGGAGCACGTCGCGGACCTGGGCCTGGACGCGATCATTCCGATCGGCGGCGAGGGCACCCTGAAGGCGGCCCGCCTCCTCTCGGACAGCGGCCTCCCGATCGTCGGCGTACCGAAGACGATCGACAACGACATCGCTGTCACCGACGTGACCTTCGGCTTCGACACGGCCGTCGGCGTCGCCACCGAGGCGCTCGACCGCCTCAAGACCACCGCCGAGTCGCACCAGCGCGTGCTGATCGTCGAGGTCATGGGCCGGCACACCGGCTGGATCGCGCTGCACTCCGGCATGGCCGCGGGCGCGCACGCCGTCGTCGTCCCCGAGCGCCCCTTCGACGTCGAGGAGCTGGCCGCGAAGGTCGGTGAACGCTTCGAGGCGGGCAAGAAGTTCGCGATCGTCGTCGCCGCCGAGGGCGCCAAGCCGCGCGAGGGATCGATGGCGTTCGACGAGGGCGCCAAGGACGTCTACGGCCACGAGCGCTTCGCCGGCATCGCCCGGCAGCTCTCCGTGGAGCTGGAGCAGCGCCTCGGT
Source organism: Streptomyces sp. NPDC002790 (assembly GCF_040295505.1). NCBI lineage: Bacteria > Bacillati > Actinomycetota > Actinomycetes > Kitasatosporales > Streptomycetaceae > Streptomyces > Streptomyces sp. NPDC002790. Next base: position 170,642 of record NZ_JBEOVM010000003.1, read on the forward strand.
AAGGAGGCCCGACCGGTGATCCTCGGCCATGTCCAGCGCGGCGGCACCCCCACCGCGTACGACCGGGTGCTCGCGACGCGGTTCGGCTGGCACGCCGTGGAGGCCGTGCACCGCGGCGAGTTCGGCAAGATGACCGCCCTGCGTGGCACCGACATCCTGATGGTGTCGCTGGCCGAGGCCGTGGAGACGCTGAAGACGGTGCCGGACGAGCGGTACGCCGAAGCCGAGTGCGTGCTCTGATCCACTCCCCGCCCGAACCGCACAGAACTGCCCCCGGCCGAAGCAGCGGCCGGGGGCAGTTCTAGTCTGGGTGCGCACAATCCGTACGAAACGAGCAACAGGAGCCGGCGGATGGATCACAGCGGGCACGGCATGAACATGGATCTGCCGCCGTTCACGCTGGGGCGTGGCCTTGAATGGTCGGCCGACCCCTTCTTCCTCGTCGGGTGCCTCCTCGCGCTCGCCCTGTACGGCTACGGCGTCGTGCGGCTGGCCCGGCGCGGTGACGCGTGGCCGGTGTCCCGGACGATCTCGTTCGTCGTGGGCGTGCTCACCATCGGTCTGGTGATGTGCACGAAGCTGAACGACTACGGCATGGTCATGTTCAGCGTGCACATGGTGCAGCACATGGTCATCAGCATGCTGTCGCCGATCCTGCTCCTGATGGGCGCCCCGATCACCCTCGCCCTGCGGGCGCTCCCGGTGTCCGCGAAGCGCGGCAGCAAGGGGCCCCGTGAGGTGCTCCTGTGGCTGCTGCACAGCCGCTACATGCGGATCATCACGCACGCCGCGTTCACGATCCCGCTGTTCATCGCGAGCCTGTACGCGCTCTACTTCACGCCGCTCTTCGACTTCCTCATGGGGTCCAAGGTCGGCCATCTCGCGATGATGGTGCACTTCCTCGCCGTCGGCCTGGTGTTCTTCTGGCCGATCATGGGCGTGGACCCGGGGCCGAACCGGCCCGGCTATGTGATGCGAATGCTGGAGCTGTTCGCGGGCATGCCGTTCCACGCCTTCTTCGGCATCGCGCTGATGATGGCGTCGACGACGATGGTCGGCACGTTCGAGAACCCGCCGGCCTCGCTGGGCATCGATCCGCTCTCCGACCAGACCGCCGCCGGCGGCATCGCCTGGGCGTTCAGCGAGGTGCCGTCGGTCCTGGTGCTGCTTGCCCTGCTCTTCCAGTGGAAGAAGTCGGACGACCGGCAGGCTCGCCGCAAGGACCGCGCCGCCGACCGGGACGGCGACAAGGAACTGGCGGCCTACAACGCCTATCTGGCTTCCCTCAACGCGCGCGGACAGTAGCGCCACGCGCGCGTGGCAGTAGCGCCGCTACCCCGTTACGGGTGAGTATGGCCTCCTGGTCGCGGTCGGACATGTCCGGCTGCTGGGAGGAGGGTGCGTTATGCCCGGTTCCACGAAGACGATGGGTGCGTTCACCGTGGGCGGCCTGGTGGCCGTGACCGCCTACACGGTGGCGCTCGGCAGCAACGGGTGGCTGTGGTTCGGCTGGGTGGTGCTCGGCCTGCTCACTGTGGCGATGGTGGCGTCCCGCAGCAGCTGAAAGCCGGTACCTCCGGGGAACGGGGGTCAGAAGCGGAAGACGTAGCCGGTCGAGGCTTCCATCGTGCAGGCGTTGCCGAAGGTCTTGTGCCAGGCGATTGCCTTGCCGCGGTACGTGCCGGTGGCCTCGACCGTGACCGGGTCGTACACCTGGGTGCACATCTGCTGCTCGACCGGCAGCGCGTCCAGGTCGCCACCGGCCGCATCGAGGGCCGCGCAGGCCTCCGCGGCGTGCGGGTGCTGCCCCGAGGGCCGCGGCACACAGTTCAGGTGGACACCCCGGACCCAGGTGTTCTCGGCGCCGGAGACGGTCAGGAACAGCTCGCGCGGCTGCTCGGGTCCGTTGGTCGCGGCGACAGCCGAAGGGGCCGCAGCGGCCAGGGACAGGAACACGGCAGCGGCCGCGAAGACGGAACGCATACGGAAAACCTCCGGTGCTGGGACGTCAGGGTGGGAACACAGCACCCGCCGGGGCCGCCACCGCCAAGCGGACGCGCCGATCAGGCCCCGGAGAGCACCCGATCGGGCTCTCGCGCCGACGCTCCCGATTGGTTACTGTGCGCAAGCACGCAGCGGTACACGCGGCAGTACAAGCGGTCCAAGTGGCATGTGGGGGAAGGCGATCGGGATGTTCTACCGGCTGCTCAAGTACGTGATCCTCGGGCCGCTGCTGCGGCTGCTCTTCCGGCCCCGGATCGAGGGCCTGGAGCACATACCGGAATCCGGCGCCGCGATCGTCGCGGGCAATCATCTGTCGTTCGCCGATCACTTCCTGATGCCCGCGATCATCAAGCGGCGGATCACGTTCCTGGCGAAGGCCGAGTACTTCACCGGGCCGGGCCTCAGGGGCCGCCTCACCGCGGCGTTCTTCCGCAGCGCGGGCCAGATCCCGGTCGACCGCTCGGGCAAGGAGGCCGGCCAGGCGGCGATCCGCGAGGGCCTGGGGGTGCTGCGCCGCGGGGAGCTGCTCGGCATCTACCCGGAGGGCACGCGCTCGCACGACGGACGCCTGTACAAGGGCAAGGTCGGCGTCGCCGCGATGGCGCTCAAGGGGCGGGCTCCGGTCGTGCCGTGCGCGATGATCGGCACGTTCGAGGCGCAGCCGCCCGGCCAGAAGATCCCGACGATGCGCCGGGTGACGATCCGGTTCGGCAAGCCGATCGACTTCTCGCGCTACGCCGGGATGGACGACGAGAAGGCGATCCTGCGGGCGGCCACCGACGAGATCATGTACGCGATCCTGGAGCTGTCCGGGCAGGAGTACGTGGACAAGTACGCGGCCCTGGTGAAGGCGGAGGCCGAGGAGGAGAAGGCCCGGAAGTTCCCGCGGCTGCCGCTGAGTTGACCTCACTTCGGTCGACCTCTGGGTTCCCCGCTCTGCGCTGAGCAGATTCCGGGGTGTGGGCGAGCCCCGCCGACGTACGGTCCGGTCATGAAGAAGGCATTGGTGATCGGTGCGGCAGGGCAGATCGGACGGCCCACGGTACGGGCGCTCGCGGAGGACGGCTGGGAGGTGACGGCGGCCTCGCGCGGTGGCGGGCGGGACGCGGAGTGGCCGGACGGGGTGCGGGCGGTGCGGCTGGACCGGGAGGACGACGCGGCGCTCGCGGAGCTGGTCGGGGACGGGGTCGACCTCGTCGTCGACATGGTGGCCTTCACGCGGGAGCACGGGCGGCAGCTCGCGGGGCTCTCCGGCCGGATCGGCTCGGCGGTGGTGATCTCCAGCGGCGCCGTCTACCAGGACGCGGAAGGCCGCAGTTTCGACACGCAGGGCGAGCCGGACGGCTGGCCGCGCTATGACGGCCCCGTAAAGGAGACCGACCGGACGCTCGCGCCGGGCGACGCGACGTACGGGACGCGCAAGGTGCGGTTGGAGCGGGATCTGCTGGCGCTCGGTGACGCGCTGCCGACGACCCTGCTGCGGCCGTCCGCGGTGCACGGACCGTACTGTCGCACGCCGCGCGAGCTGTACTTCGTGAAGCGGAACCTCGACGGGCGCCGCAGGCGTGTGCTCGCGTTCGACGGGGAGAGCCGCTTCAACCCGGCGAGCGCCAGGAACCTGGCGGAGCTGGTGCGGGTGGCCGCGGCGCGGCCGGGATCGCGGGTGCTGAACGCCGCCGACCCGGACTGCCCCACCGTCGCCGGGATCGGCACGATGATCGACGCGTTGATGGGGGTGGAGACGGAGACCGTGCTCGTGTCCGGGCCGCCGCCGGCTCCGACCGTCGGGGACACTCCGTGGTCGCTGCCCCACCCGCTCGTCCTCGACATGTCGGCCGCCGAGCGGGAGTTGGGGTACAAGCCGGTGACGACGTACGCTGACGCGCTCCCCGAGACGGTCGAGTGGCTGACCGCGCGGCTGCGGGAGCAGGACTGGGAGACCGGCTTCCCGAAAATGGTCGCGTCGTACACGACCGGTCTTTTCGACTACGCGGCCGAGGACGCCTGGCTGGCGTCATCGGCCGCGTAGGGCTAACGGATCTAACGGATCGCTACGGCTTGGGCGTGGCGTGCGGTGCGCACGTCACGTCCTTGGCGTCGGTCTCGCCGGTGAGCAGGTAGTTGTCGACCCGGTCGTTGATGCAGGGGTTGGTCAGACCGGTGACACCGTGCGAGCCCGCGTCCTTCTCGGTGATCAGGCGGGAGCCCTTGAAGCGCTTGTGCAGCTCGACGGCGCCTTCGTACGGGGTGGCGGCGTCACGCGTGGACTGCACGATGAGGACCTTCGGCAGGCCCTTGCCGGTCTTCACGTCCAGCGGCGTCTGCTGCTTGGTCTTCCAGGTGGCGCAGGGCAGGTTCATCCACGCGTTGGCCCACGTCATGAACGGGTACTGCTTGTCGAGCGCCGTGTTGTCCTTGTCCCACTTCGACCAGCTGGTGGGCCACTTGGCGTCGGCGCACTCGACCGCGGTGTAGACCGCGTTGCTGTTCTCCGATGCGGCGTTGCCCGCGGTGTCCGACATGTCGGGGGCGGCGGCGTCGACCAGGGCCTGGGTGTCGCCGGCGACGTACTTGCTCCAGGTCTGCGCGACCGGGACCCACGAGGAGTCGTAGTACGGCGCGCTCTGGAAGAAGGCGATCAGCTCGGCCGGGCCGAGGACCCCGCCGATGGGGCTCTTCTTCGCGGCGGCGCGCAGGGTCTCCCACTGCTGTTGGACCTTGGCGCGCGTGTCGCCGAGGTGGAAGGTTGCGTCGTTCGCGGCGACCCAGTCCTGCCAGTCCTTCCAGCGGCCCTCGAAGGCGATGTCCTGGTTCAGGTTCGCCTGGTACCAGATGTTGCTCTTGGCCGGATTGACGACGCTGTCGACAATCATGCGGCGGACGTGGCCCGGGAAGAGCGTGCCGTAGACAGCGCCCAGGTAGGTGCCATAGGAGACGCCGAGGTAGTTGAGCTTCTTGTCACCGAGGGCGGCACGGATGACGTCGAGGTCGCGCGCGGTGTTCGGCGTCGTCATCTGCGGCAGCATCTCGCCGCTCTTGTCGTAGCAGCCGTCCGCGTACTCCTTGGCGAGCTTGCGCTGGGCGAGCTTGTCCGCCTCGGAGTCGGGGACCGGGTCGGCCTTGGGCGCCTTGACGTACTCCTGCGGGTCGACGCAGGAGATCGGCGCGGAGTGGCCGACGCCGCGCGGGTCGAAGCCGACGAGGTCGTAGGCCTTCGCCATCTTCGCGTAGATCGGGTTCTTGGTGGTCACGCGCGTCGGGAAGCGCATGCCGGAGCCGCCCGGACCGCCCGGGTTGTAGACGAGGGAGCCCTGGCGCTCGCCCTTGGTGCCGGTGTTGCCGATGCGGTCCACGGCGAGCTTGATCTGCTTGCCGTGCGGCTTGGTGTAGTCGAGCGGCACGCTGACCCAGCCGCACTGGATGGGCTTGTCGAGGCCCCAGTCCGCGGGGCAGTCCTTCCAGTCGACGCCGGCCTTCGCGGCCTTGGCGGCGGCGAAGGCCGCGCCGCGCGCCTGGCGTTCGGCGGTACTGCTGCCGGACTTGGGTGCGTCGGCCTGGGCGACGGGGGCGGTGACCGCGCCCGCTATCAGCGCCGCCGCGGCGAACGCGCCCGCGGAGCCGATCACCGCCTTCCGGCTGCCGCGCGCTGTCTGTCTGGTCCGTCTCAAGTGAGGCCTCCCGCACATCGATTCGATCCGTACGTCGATCGTGTTGCTGATCGGTACGCGGATCCTGACGCGTGCGGGGCCCCTGGCAACAGAGACAGCGGGCGTTCTTTACCAATCCGATAAACGGTATAACTCGCCCCGGTGAGCGGTTCAGGCCAGTCGGTCCAGCGCCGCATCGAGCGTCCGGCGCAGCCGAAGGGCGTCCGGCGCGACCGCCGTGACCAGCACGGCGGGGCCCGCCAGGGGCGTGAGCGCGGCCGTTCCGGCCTCGTCGAGCAGGGCGGCGGACGGCTTGTCCGTCTCGAACTCCGGGCGTACGACGACGAGTTGACCGAGGGCCCGGTGACCGGCGAGGACGGCGGGACCGTCCCAGCCACCGGGCGCGCCCGGGCCGCAGGCCAGCTCCTGGTCGAGCAGCGGACGTCCGGCCCGGTACACGGTGAGGCGGCTGGTGAGCCGGCCCGGCTCCTCGGCCACGCGCCCGAGCACCTGCTCCTCGCGCAGCACGAGCCGCGCGCCCGGCGCGAGATCGGCGCGCGTGGCGACTCGCAGGTCGCTCCCGCCCGCCGAGATCAACTGCTCGGGCAGCCAGTCCAGTCGGGCCCCGTCGGCGACGTCGAGGCGTACGTCGTAGTGGGCCTCGTCCTTGGCCTGTCCCGGCAGGGCGATGGTCGCGGCGATGGAGCCCACGTGCAGGTGGGCGCCCTCCTCGGCGCGCGCCTCCACGGTGAGGTGGTCGCCGCCGAGCGGGCCGCTCATGGCGCCGACGAGCATGACGCGGGCCTCACCGGCGCTCGCGCCGCGCGTGCGGCGCAGCGCGAACGAGCCCTCGGCCTCCATGACGGGCAGCGCGGTGCCGCCCCGCCCGTCGCCGCGCGAGACGATCCGGGCGGTGGAGCGGACGCCCGCGCTCACGCGGTCCACGCGGCGAGCCGCTCCCGGGCCCAGGCCGCGACGTCCCCGACGCCGACCTCGGAGCGCAAGGACTGGAGCACGACGGGGAGTTCGGCCCGCGCCTCCTTGGCGTCGGCCTCCATCCTCGCCAGGTCGGAGCCGACGTACGGGGCGAGGTCGGTCTTGTTGATGACCAGCAGGTTCGCGGTGGTGACACCGGGGCCGCCCTTGCGCGGGATGTCGTCGCCGCCCGCGACGTCGATCACGAAGATCTGCGCGTCGATGAGGCCCTTGGAGAAGGTGGCGGTGAGGTTGTCGCCGCCGGACTCGATGAGGATCAGGTCGAGCGGGCCGACCTCGTCCTCCAGGTCCTCGACGGCCTCCAGGTTCGCGGAGATGTCGTCACGGATCGCGGTGTGCGGGCAGGCGCCCGTCTCCACGGCGGTGATCCGCTCGGGCGGCAGCACGGCCTCGCGCAGCAGGAACGCGGCGTCCTCCCGCGTGTAGATGTCGTTCGTGACGACGGCGAGCGAGAGCTCCTCGCGCAGCGCGCGGCAGAGCGCGGCGACGGTGGCGGTCTTCCCCGAACCGACGGGCCCACCGAGCCCGATCCGCAGCGCCCGCCGCGTCCCGTCGGGCCGCCGAGCATCGGCGGAAACGGCGGAGGCTTCGTCGTGAGAGTGCCCAAGGTGCATGCTGATCCACAACTCCAATCTTTCCGACCTCACGGTCGGCCCGGCCGGCTCTTCCAGCCCGTCCGGCGTTTGAGGACATCCGGCCGGCTCTATCCAGCCCGTCCGGCGTTTGAGGACAAGAGGGTCCGGGGGCGAAGCCCCCGGGGGTCGGGAATGGGAAGGGGCGGCGGGGGCGACTTCCGCTAGGACGCGAAGAGCCGCACGGGCCAAGCCGCATGCGCCTCCGCGCCAATCTCCAGAAGCGGCGCCGACCCCGCAGGAAGCGCATCAACCCCCACATCAACCACCCGCCGCGCCGCCTCCACGGCATCCGCCACCACCCGATCAACCTCAGGCGCAAGCCGCGCCAGCACCCCGGTCGCATCGAACGGATCAAGGCTCAACAACCGCACCACGGCAGTCGCCGCCCCACCCACCCCTTCATACGCGGAGCAATACGCGGCATCCTCCGCCCCAAGCCCCGCCGACCTCGCGGCAAGCCCGAGCACGACGGGCTGATGCGCCCCCTTGGGGAACTGCCGTGCCAGGGCGTCGAGTTCGGGGTGCGGCCAGGTGGCACGCGCGGCCCGCATCATCTGCCGCCCGAGCTTGCGCGCGACGGCCCGCAGCGCGACCGACGGCGTACGCGCGTCGGCAGCCTCGTCGAGCGCGGCGGGGTCAATGCCTAGCGCGGCGGCAGCGGCCAACGAAGCGGTCACGACCCCACTGGTGTGCAACCGCCCCCGGCAGAACGCCTCCAGGCTCGCCGCGTCGGTGATCCGGCCCGCCTTGACCGCGGCCTCCGCCCCACCGGAGTGCGCATGCCCTCCGGCGGGGAAGCGGCCGTCGGCCAGGACGAGCAGTGCGGCGCGGCTCATGACGTACGCACCCGGCTCACAAGAACCCGCATCAGAACAGGAAGTACCGCTGCGCGAGCGGCAGTTCGGCGGCCGGGGCGGGCTCGACGAGCTCGCCGTCGATGGTCACGGCGAACGAGTCGGCGGCGACCTCGACGCGCGGCAGGGCGTCGTTGTTGAGCATGTCGGACTTGCCGCGACCGCGGGTGGAGTGGATCGGCACGAACGACCGGCCGAGCCCGAGCCGCTCCGGCAGCCCGTCCTCGATCGCCCACTCGCTCGTGAAGTTCACCGAGTTGGACTGGGGCGCCCTGCCGTACGCGCCGTACATCGGGCGCGGCAGCATCGGCTGCGGCGTGGGGATGGACCCGTTGGCGTCGCCCATCTGCGCATACGCGATCTGCCCGCCCTTGACGACGAGTTGGGGCTTCGCGCCGAAGAACTTCGGGTCCCAGAGCACCAGGTCGGCGAGCTTGCCGGGCTCCACGGAGCCGACCTCGTGGTCGATGCCCTGCGAAACGGCCGCGTTGATCGTGTACTTGGCGACGTAGCGGCGGGCGCGGGCGTTGTCGGCGCGGGTGTCGCCGGGCAGGAAGCCGCGGCGTCGCTTCATGACGTGCGCGGTCTGCCAGGTCCGCATGATGACCTCGCCGACGCGGCCCATGGCCTGCGAGTCCGAGGACATGATCGAGATGGCGCCGAGGTCGTGCAGGATGTCCTCGGCCGCGATGGTGGTGGGCCGGATGCGGGACTCGGCGAAGGCCAGGTCCTCGGGCACCGCCGGGTTGAGGTGGTGGCAGACCATCAGCATGTCGAGGTGTTCCTCGACGGTGTTGACGGTGTGCGGCCGCGTCGGGTTGGTGGACGACGGCAGCATGTTGGGCAGCGACACCGCGGTGATCATGTCGGGCGCGTGCCCGCCGCCCGCGCCCTCGACGTGGAACGCGTGCAGCGTGCGCCCCGCGACCGCGTCGAAGGTGTCCTGGACGAAGCCGGACTCGTTCAACGTGTCGGAGTGGATGGCGAGTTGGACGCCGGACTCGTCACAGACGTCGAGACAGGCGTCGATCACGGCCGGTGTCGCGCCCCAGTCCTCGTGGATCTTGAAGCCGACGGCGCCGCCGCGCAGTTGGGCGCGCATGGACTCCTTCGACATGGTGTTGCCCTTGCCGAGGAAGCCGATGTTGACCGGGCTGCTCTCCATCGCCGCGAACATCCGGGCGAGGTGCCAGGAGCCGGGGGTGATGGTCGTCGCCTTGGAGCCCTCCGCGGGGCCCGTGCCGCCGCCGACCAGCGTGGTGACGCCGGAGGCGAGGGCCTCGTCGAACTGGGTCGGCGAGATGAAGTGGACGTGGGTGTCGATGCCGCCGGCGGTGACGATCTTGCCGTTGCCCGCGATGACTTCGGTGTCGGGGCCGAGGACGAGGTCGGGGTGGACGCCGTACATGGTGTCCGGGTTGCCGGACTTGCCGATCGCCGTGATGCGGCCGTCGCGGATGCCGATGTCGGCCTTGACGACGCCCCAGTGGTCGATGATCACGGCGCCGGTGATGACCGTGTCCGGGGTGCCGTCGGCGCGTGTGGCCCGTGACTGGCCCATGGACTCGCGGATGACCTTGCCGCCGCCGAAGACGGATTCGTCGCCGGAGAGGCCGGGTCCGCCGGAGCGATCCTCCTCGATCTCGACGAGCAGGTCGGTGTCGGCGAGCCGGATGCGGTCGCCGGTGGTGGGGCCGAACAGATCGGCGTACGCGGCGCGGGACAGCTCAGGCATCGAGGGCACCTCCGGTCTCGCCGCGCAGGCCGGTGACGATGCGATTGCCTGCGAGGGGTACGAGTTCGACGTCGACGGGGATGCCGGGCTCGAAGCGTACGGCGGTGCCCGCGGCTATGTTCAGCCGCTTGCCGCGGGCGGCGGCGCGGTCGAAGTCGAGGCCGGGGTTGGCCTCGTAGAAGTGGTAGTGGGAGCCCACCTGGATGGGACGGTCGGCGGCGTTGAGCACCGTCATACGTGTGACGTCGCGGCCCTCGTTGTATGCGACCGGCTCGTCGGCGAAGAGTATTTCTCCGGGAATCATGACTGCCGCTCCCCCGTCAGACGATCGGCTCGTGGACGGTCACGAGCTTGGTGCCGTCCGGGAAGGTCGCCTCGACCTGCACGTCGTGGATCATCTCGGAGATGCCGTCCATGACGTCGTCACGGGTGAGCAACTTGCGTCCGGAGGCCATGAGTTCGGCGACGGTGCGCCCGTCCCGGGCGCCTTCGAGAATGTGCGAGGTGATCAGTGCGACCGCCTCGGGGTGATTCAGTTTCAGACCCCGGGCCCGACGCTTCTCGGCGACGTCGGATGCCACATGGATGAGCAGTCTCTCCTGCTCGTGCGGGGTCAAATGCACGATCCACCTCACAAGTCCTTCATGCCGGACCGTGCGGGCCCGGCTGCCGCGGCCACCGCGACGGGTCTAGATGTAACACACAACAAAGGCGCTCATCCGTGCGGACCCTGCCGCGAAAAGCGGCCGATGACCTGGAGTTGGAGGCTAATTCAGCGGAGTTTCAACGGCGTTAACCGACGCTTGACCGTCTTATTGCTGAACGTCGACCGCGCTACCTCAGCTCGGGGCCGCGATGCTCGGCGGCAATACCGAACCTTTGCTGTTCGCCCGGAGCGGACGCCGCCGTACCAATTCGTGACACGGACGTGACCACCGGTTCATCCGCGACATCTCCGGCGTGGACCCCCATCGCCTCGAGTCGCTCCAGGTCGGCGGCCGAGACCAGGGCGACGAGCGGCTTGCCGTGCCGGGTGACGACCACGCGCTCGCTGCCGTACACGACGCGGTTGATCAGGTCGGCGAGCTCAGCCCTGGCTTGCGTCACCGGAATCTCATAGGCCATGCTCCTCATCGTACGTCATGTACGTCCTGTACATTTTTACCGGTACAGCGTTTTCGCAGGTCCAGAGGAGGAGGCACCATGACCCGTCCGTCCGGCCGCTACGTCCTGCCCGAGTTCACCGAGCGCACCAGCTCGGGTAGCCGCACCCTCGACCCGTATTCGAAGCTCCTGGAAGAGCGCATCGTCTTCCTCGGCACGCCGATCGACGACGTCTCGGCGAACGATGTGATGGCGCAGTTCATGCACCTCGAGTACCAGGCGCCCGACCAGGACATCTCCCTGTACATCAACTCCCCGGGCGGCTCGTTCAGCGCGATGACCGCGCTCTACGACACGATGCAGTACGTCAGTTGCGACGTGGCGACGACGTGTCTGGGGCAGTGCTCGTCCGTGGCCGCGGTGCTGCTCGCGGCGGGGGCGCCGGGGAAGCGGATGACGCTGCCCGGCGCGCGCGTGGTGATCGACCAGCCCTCGCTGCCCGAGCCGGCCCAGGGGCAGCCGAGCGACCTGGAGATCTACGCGAGCGAACTCACGCGCATGCGCGACCAGTTGGAGGAGCTGCTCGCCGAGCACAGCGGGCGCTCCAAGGAACAGGTCGGCGCGGACATCGAGCGGGACACCGTACTGACGGCCCAACAGGCCCTCGAATACGGCCTGGTGGACCACGTCGTGGAGAGCCGGACCACCACGCTGCGCTCCCCCGGCGCGAGGTGATCGGCCGATGTATCCGCCCGAGCTCCCGCCGCTGCCCGCGATGACCCGCGCCGAGTGCGAGCTCGTGGACCGCTATCTGGAGGTGGTCGACCTCATCGCGCGGATCAACCCGGCCCGGGGCGATGACACCTACAGCGGACTGCGCGCGGCGCAGGCGCTGGTGAGCCGGGCGGTCGAGCTGCGGGACGCGCTGAACCTGATGCACCAGAGGGGCGAGAGCCGGGTGCACGCGAGCACGCTCGCGCGGGCACTGCGCGTCCTGGACGGGGAGCGGCGCACCAATCGGGTCACGTTGCCGTCAGAAACGGTCGGTTGACGTCACGGACCGCTCACCGAACTTCCCGAACCACCACGCCGCAACCCAAACGACCCGTACGGGGTACCCCGTACGGCCCATCCTCCGGTACGCACATGAGCCCGCCAAAGTTGCGTACGCGCCGTAGTCCGTTGCCGGAATTCGACGTTCCGCCGCTGGTGCGGGGCTCGTCGGTGCTCGGCGGGCGGGGACGAAAGCCGCACCGTCCACCCGAACGGGCCAAGGGTGACGAGACTCACTTACCGCCGGTTCACCCCGGTTTTCGCCCCCGCCGTGCGTGAAGATCCGTTGCGACGACAAGCCCCCGCCACCGCGGCGGGGCGGTCCGCACGGACGCCGAGTCCTGCCGCCGTGCGGATGCCAGGTCGACAGGAGTGCATCGGCAGGAGTGGAGGACCCGAGCACGACGGGCCCCCGCCGCGCCTCGCCAGAGGCCGCGCCGGACGGTCCTTGGGGTGAAGCCGCAGCATGCGGCCGGGCAACTTCGCCGGCCCGAACCCGACAGGTCATCCTTCACAGGCGGTTGACGAAGGGTTGCGCATGACTGCGCTGAATCGTGTTCCGTCGCTGCTGACCCGGGCGGGTACCGCTTCCGCCCTCACCATCGCCGTCGCCGGCGCGGGGCTCACTGTCCCCGGCGCCGCTTCCGACGCATCAGCGGCCACGGCATCCGTCAAGGCACTGCACGTCGCCGCGTCCAAGAAGGGTGCGCCGTACAAGTGGGGCGCCGCCGGGCCGCACCGGTTCGACTGCTCGGGCCTCACGCTCTACTCGTTCAAGCGGGCGGGCAAGAAGCTGCCCCGTACCGCGGCCCAGCAGTACAACAGGACCAAGCACATCTCAAGGTCCCATCGCACCCGCGGTGACCTGGTGTTCTTCCGCTCCGGCCGAAGCATCTACCACGTCGGCATCTACGCCGGAAAGGGCCGTATCTGGCACTCCCCGAAGACCGGAGCCAAGGTGCGCCTTGAGCGGATCTGGACGAACAGCGTGCTGTACGGCCGGGTGCGGTGAGCCGCCGCGCTCGCGCTTGAGCGTGCCGCGAGCGGATACTCGTAGGCGATGGACGAGCGCAACGAGACGCCGTTGGAGCGCGCCGACCGGAACTTCGGAGAACTCCTTCAGGAGCTCCGGGTCATCCAGACCGGCGTGCAGTTCCTGTTCGCGTTCTTGTTGACCCTCGCGTTCACCTCGCGCTTTCCCGAGCTCGACACCGTCCAACGGGCCACGTATGTCACGACGTTGCTCCTCACGGTCATCGCGGCCGCGCTGTTCACGGCGCCGGCCGCGGTGCACCGGATGCTGTTCCAGCTGGGCGCGAAGCGGCTGATCGTGACGGTGTCCGCGCGGCTCGCCGCGTACGGGATGGTGGTGCTGGTGCTGGCGCTGAGCGGGTCCGTGCTGCTCGTGGTCGATGTGACGGTCGGCAGGGGCGGCGGGATCGCGGCCGGCGTCGGGACGTTCTGCGTCTGTGCGGGTCTGTGGGGGCTGCTGCCGTGGCTGCTGCGGCGAGCGATCCTCAGGCGGGACGGCTGACCGGGGCCACCCAGGGCAGCGTGATCAACACCGTCTTGCCCCCCTCGGGAGTCGGTCGCACGGTCAGCGTGCCGCCGCACTCCGCGGTGAGACAGCGGATGATGACCATGCCCCTGCCGTTGTCCTGCTGGACCGCGGCAGGCAGCCGCTTCGGATAGCGGGGGTGACTGTCCGTGACGCCGATGCGCAGCTGCTCGTCACGCTCCAGCTCCATGTCGACGGTGAACGTGGGTGACTGCCCGCGTGTGTGCTGCACCGCGTTCGTCGCGAGCTCGGAGACGATCAAGCGGATGGCGTCCGCCGCGTCGGTGCCCGACGCCATGCCCCACTCCCCGAGGATGGTGGCGACATACCTGCGGGCGGCGGAGACCGAGGCGGGATCGCTCGGCAGGGTGACGGATGCTTCCTGGTGATCTGCCATGGCGACGTGTCCCTTTCCCGCCGAGGTGGCTCGTCCGGCCGCACGGATCGCTCGCGTACGGCCCCCGGCAACTGCTTCGCGCCAGATTGCCACTTGGACGTCCCCCCGTGGTGCCGATCCCCCAAGATATGCATATATCTGTCGCTCGATGCGGTGAACTCTGGGACGGTGGAGTGCATTTGGGCCGAGGGCCGCTGTGTCCTCTACCGTCGGCTCAGATATGCGTCCCGTGCGGGCCGGGAGGGAGTCCGGCCGGGTGGCGCGAGGAGCCCGAGGAGTCCTCCATGAAATACGGTCCCGCGGTACGCCGCCGCAAGCTCGGTGCCGAATTGCGGACGCTGCGCGTCCGGGCCGGCCTGACGAGCGGAGAGGCGGCCAGGCTCGTCGGCTGGCACCAGTCGAAGGTGAGCAGGATCGAAACAGGGCGCAGCGGCGTGAAGCCTGCGGACGTGCTGCGGCTGCTCGACGCCTTCGAGGCCCGCGATCCCCGACTCCGCGAGCTGGTGGTCGCGCTGGCCGGCGGAGACGAGGCGGGCGGCGGCGGGCAGCACTGGTGGCACGCGTACCGGAGCCTGCTGCCGCCCGCGTACCGCGATTTCATCAGCCTGGAGTCCCAGGCGTGCCGCATCAGGACCCTGGAGACGAGCGTCGTGCCGGGGCTGCTGCAAACTCCCGAGTACGCGCACGCGGTGACACGTTCGGTATTGAACGGTGCGCCGGACCGGCACATCAACGCGCTGGTGGATGTGCGGCTCGCGCGGCAGGACGTGCTGCGCGCCGAGCCGCCGCTGCGGCTCACCGCCGTGCTCGACGAGGCGGTGCTGCGACGCGAGGTGGGCGGGAACGGAGTGCTGCGGCGGCAGTTGGCGCATCTGGCCGAGGCGGCATCAATGCCCCATGTCCGGATCCATGTGCTTCCGTTCTCGTCCGGAGGCCATATCGGCTTGACGGGACCTTTCGTTGTGTTCTCTTTTCCGAACACATCTGATCTGGATGTGGTTGTTCTCGACCATTTGACGAGTAGCCTCTACCTGGAACGGAAAGAAGACCTCAAGGCGTACACGGACGCCTTCGACGCTCTTCTGCTCCACGCCAGGTCACCCGAGGATTCACTGGAATTCATCGCAGCGATTGCCGGGTAAGCGAGGACGCCGACACCTCGTCGTGCGCCGGCACCGCGTGAGGAGGCATCATGGCCATTGCCCGCAGCACGTCGTTGAACGGTGTCCGATGGCGGCGCAGCAGCCGCAGCACGGGCGCCAACAACTGTGTGGAGACAGCCCCGCTGGGGACGGGCGCGACGGCCGAACTGCTGGCCGTCCGCGACTCCAAGCGCATGACGGGGCCCGCGCTCCTGTTCACGTCCGCGACATGGCGGGCATTCGTCACATCCCTGCGGTAGCCGCCCCGTTGGGTGCGGTGCGGCTGATCACCCGTACGGCCCGGTCGACTTCGGTCACCGTGAGGTCGGCGCGGGCGGTCAGCCGCAGCCGCGCGATACCGTCGGGCACGGACGGCGGCCTGAAGCACCCCACCGAGAGCCCGGCGTCCCGGCAGTCCGCGGCCCAGCGGACCGCCGCGTCGGGCGAGGGGGCGCGCACGGAGACGACCGCGGCGTCAGGGCGTACGGCCAACAGCCCTTCCTGCCGCAGGAGTTGATGCAGGGAGGTCGCCATGTCCCGCGACCGCGCCGCGCGTTCGGGCTCGCGGCGCAGGAGCCGTAGTGCCGCGAGGGCCGATCCGCACGCGGCCGGGGCGAGGCCCGTGTCGAAGATGAAGGTGCGGGCCGCGTTGACGAGGTGGTCGATGACGTGGGCCGGGCCGAGCACCGCGCCGCCCTGACTGCCGAGGGACTTGGAGAGGGTGACGGTGGTGACCGTGTCCGCGGCGCCCGCGAGGCCCTCCGCGTAGGGGACGCCCCGCCCGCCGGGGCCGACGACGCCGAGCCCGTGCGCGTCGTCGATGATCAGACCGGACCCGAACTCCCTTGCCGCACGCGCCAGTTCGGCGATCGGGGCCCGGTCGCCGTCGACCGAGAAGACCGAGTCGGTGACGACGACGGCCGACCCTTCATGCGTGCCGAGTGCCTTGCGGACGGCTTCAGGGTCCGCGTGCGGGGCCACTTGGGTAACCCCGCGGGCGAGGCGGCAGCCGTCGATCAGCGAGGCGTGGTTGCCCGCGTCCGACACGATCAGTGAGGCGTCTGGGGCGAGGGCCGTGACAGCCGCGAGGTTCGCCGCGTATCCGGAGGAGAACACGAGGGCCGCCTCGAAGCCGCAGAACTCGGCCAGTTCGCGCTCCAGTTGAGCGTGCAGTTCGGTGCTGCCCGTCACCAGGCGGGACCCGGTGGCCCCACCACCCCACCGGCGCGCGGCCCCGGCCGCACCCTCGACGACCTCGGGGTGCCGGGCGAGCCCCAGGTAGTCGTTGCTCGCGAGGTCGAGCACCGGGCTGCCCGCCGGGCGCGGGCGCAGCGTACGGACGAGTCCCGCGGCCTCGCGGGCGCGCCGCTGTGCGCCGATCCAGCCGAACGCGGGTGTGTGGGGCGTGGGCATGAGTCCCTCTGCGAGTCCGGCAATGGGTGAGCGGCGCATTGAGCGATGCGTTGGGCGCCGCTTTGGTTGAGCGCTGCTTTGTAGGTAATGCACAGACACTAGCGCCCGCGCCACTCGGGCAGGATGTGGCAATACCCACACGACGTACGCCGTCCTTTGTAGAGAGTCTCCTTTCCCCGGGGCTACGGGATAGGTAAGGATCAGGGCCCATGGACCTGCTGAACACGCTGGTGGACAAGGGGCTTCGGCGCGAACTGCCGAGCCGTGAAGAGGCGCTCGCGGTGCTCGCGACGTCGGACGACGAACTGCTCGACGTGGTGGCCGCGGCCGGCAAGGTGCGCCGCCAATGGTTCGGGCGGCGGGTGAAACTCAACTATCTGGTGAACCTCAAGTCGGGTCTGTGCCCGGAGGACTGCTTATACTGCTCGCAACGCCTCGGTTCGAAGGCGGAGATCCTCAAGTACACGTGGCTGAAGCCCGATGAGGCCTCCAAGGCAGCGGCCGCCGGGATCGCGGGCGGCGCAAAGCGGGTGTGCCTGGTGGCGAGCGGGCGCGGGCCGACGGACAAGGACGTGGACCGGGTCGCGCGGACCATCGACGCGATCAAGACCGAGAACGAGGGCGTGGAGGTGTGCGCCTGCCTCGGTCTGCTGAACGACGGGCAGGCGGAGCGGCTGCACGGCGCGGGTGCCGACGCGTACAACCACAACCTCAACACCTCCGAGGCGACGTACGGCGACATCACCACGACGCACACGTACGCGGACCGCGTCGACACCGTGAAGAAGGCGCACGAGGCGGGCCTTTCCGCCTGCTCCGGCCTGATCGCGGGCATGGGCGAGCGCGACGAGGACCTGGTCGACGTCGTCTACGGGCTGCGCGAACTCGACCCTGACTCGGTGCCGGTGAACTTCCTGATCCCGTTCGAGGGGACACCGCTGGCCAAGGAGTGGAACCTGACACCGCAGCGGTGTCTGCGGATCCTGGCCATGGTGCGGTTCGTGTGCCCGGACGTGGAGGTGCGGATCGCGGGCGGCCGCGAGGTGCACCTGCGGTCGATGCAGCCGCTCGCCCTGCACATCGCCAACTCCATTTTCCTGGGCGACTACTTGACGAGCGAGGGCCAGGCGGGAAAGACCGACCTGGACATGATCGCGGACGCCGGGTTCGAGGTGGAGGGCACGGAGCAGGTGACGCTGCCGGAGCACCGGGCGGTGGGTGGCTGCGGTTCGACCTGCGCCCCTTCAGCGGAGACCGGGACCGAGGCCGCCACCGAGGCCGGGGAGGCACGGACCGATCTCGTCGCCGTACGCCGCCGCGGCGCGGGGACGGATCTGGCGCCCAATGCCTGAGCTGAACGTGGCCGAACTGCTCGACCTGGACCGGCGCCACGTCTGGCACCCGTACGGTCCGATGCCCGGCACGCAGCAGCCCCTGGTCGTCGAGTCGGCGGCCGGGGCGCGGCTGCGGGTCGCGGGGCACGGCGAGCTGGTGGACGGCATGTCGTCATGGTGGTCGGCGATCCACGGCTATGGCCACCCGGTGCTCGACGAGGCGGCGCGCGGCCAGTTGGGGCGGATGAGCCACGTGATGTTCGGCGGCCTGACCCACGAGCCGGCGGTACGGCTCGTGGAACGCCTTGTCGACATGTCGCCGGAGGGCCTGGAGCACGTCTTCCTCGCGGACTCGGGGTCCGTGTCGGTCGAGGTCGCCCTGAAGATGTGTCTGCAGTACTGGCGCTCCCTGGGCCGGCCCGAGAAACGGCGCATGCTGACATGGCGCGGCGGTTACCACGGTGACACCTGGCAGCCGATGTCCGTGTGCGACCCGGAGGGCGGGATGCACGGCCTGTGGGCGGGTGTCCTCCAGGAGCAGATCTTCGTTGACGAGCCGCCGAGCGGCTTCGACGCGTACGAGGAGTCGTACGCGGAACAGCTGCGGGAGGCGATCGGCCGGCACGCGCACGAGGTGGCGGCCGTGATCGTGGAGCCGGTGGTGCAGGGCGCGGGCGGGATGCGGTTCCACTCCCCCGCGTATCTGCGGGTGCTCCGGGAGGCCTGCGACGCGCATGATGTGCTGCTGGTGTTCGACGAGATCGCCACGGGGTTCGGGCGGACCGGGGAGCTGTTCGCGGCCGGGCACGCGGGGGTGTCGCCCGATGTGATGTGTGTCGGGAAGGCGTTGACCGGTGGCTATCTGACGATGGCGGCGACGTTGTGCACGCCGCGGGTCGCCGAGGGGATCTCGCGGGGCGAGGTGCCGGTGCTCGCGCACGGGCCGACGTTCATGGGAAACCCGCTGGCGTCGGCGGTCGCGTGCGCGTCGATCGATCTGCTGCTTGAGCAGGACTGGCGCGGTGAGGTGAAGCGGATCGAAGCGGGGCTGAGTGATGCTCTGTCAGAGATGCGCGAGATGACCGGAGTTCGGGATGTACGCGTCCTGGGCGCCATCGGTGTCGTCCAGCTCGACCGTGAGATCGACATGGCCGCGGCGACGCGGGCGGCGGTCGCGGAGGGTGTGTGGCTGCGGCCGTTCCGGGACCTCGTCTACACGATGCCGCCGTACGTCACGAGCGACGAGGACGTGGCACGGATCGGTCGCGCGGTGTGCGCGGTCGCTGCCGCCGCGACACGGGAAGGGTGAGGGCCGAGATGGGTGTGCTGGTGGTGACCGGGACCGGGACCGACGTGGGCAAGACCGTGACGACGGCCGCGCTCGCGGCCGTCGCGGCGCGGGCCGGGCGCTCGGTGGCCGTGCTCAAACCGGCGCAGACGGGCGTCGCGCCCGGGGAGCCGGGAGACGTGGACGAGGTGCTGCGGCTCGCCGGGGACGCCGTGACGGGGGTCGAGCTGGCGCGGTATCCGGAGCCGCTCGCGCCGGGTACGGCTGCGGCGCGGGCCGGTCTCGCGCCGGTGCGGCCGTGGCAAGTCGCCGAAGCCGTGGGGAAGTTGGAGGCGTCGCACGACCTCGTGCTGGTGGAGGGCGCGGGCGGGCTGCTCGTGCGCTTCGACGAGGAGGGCGCGACGCTGGCGGATGTGGCGGGGCTGCTCGGGGCGCCGGTGCTCGTGGTCGCGGCGGCGGGGCTCGGGACGTTGAACTCCGTGCAGTTGACGGGTGAGGCCCTACGCGCGCGTGGCCTCCACCAGGCGGGCGTCGTCATCGGCAGCTGGCCCCGCGACCCGGGGCTCGCGGAACGCTGCAATGTGGCGGATCTGCCGGTGGCGGCGGAGGCGGAGCTGCTGGGCGCGGTGCCGGCGGGGGCCGGGGCACTGCCCTCCGGGGAGTTCCGGGCGGGAGCGCGGCGGTGGCTGGCGCCGTCGTTGGGCGGGGTGTGGGAGGGGCACGTTTGACCTAGCCGGGGTCGTTGTGGTCGAGCCGGGGCCGGGGCCAGGGGTTTCGTTGCGCGGCACCGGGGTGCCGCCTTGCCCACCCTGCCGCCCAAGGCGGCAGATTGCCCAAGGCGGCGCGGCACTATCGAGCCCCGCCGAGGGGCGGCTAAGCCTCACAAGCACCAGGTGCGGAGTTCCTTCTCGATGTCGTCGACCGTCGCCGTACCCGTCTTCACCAGGCGCGCCAGATCGCGGATCTGCTCCGGCGACGTGACGATCTTCAGCCCGCTGGCGACGAGGTACGCGTAGGCGACGGCCGTCGCGTACATCGCGTTCGAGCGCTCCAACGCCGGTACGTGGATGAGGAGTTGGAGGAGCGATGCGGCGCGCGCATGCGGCGAGTCGTAGACCGGCACGTCGAATATCGCGGCCCGATGCCGGGCGACGGCACCCACGAGGGCTCCCCAGTCGGTGACCTGCGGATCGCCAGGGGTCTTCCGCTCCGCGACCATCAGCAGCCAGGCGAGGTCGATGGAGAGATGCGGTGACGGTGACGGCCGCGACGACTGTGGCGGCTCACTCAACGGGACGACGCCGACCTTCGATGTCCGCGCCGAACTCCTCGGCGAACACCGACTCGTACTGCTTCATGAAGTCGGCGGCGGCGTCGACAAACGTCCGCCCCTGCTCGCCCGCGTCACGCCGCACCAGATCCTCGATGTACCGGTTCACGCTCACCCCTTGGGCGAGCGCGCGCTCACGGGCGGTGCGGGCGGTGCCCTCTTCCACCCTGACGTTCAGCTGCGTCTTGGCCATATCTCTACGCTAGCGCCATTGTGCTAGCAGCGGCAAGGTGCGGACGATCGATCGTCCGTCGAGGCTCGTTGTCAGTGCGAGCGGCTATTCTCGGATCCGATGTCGAGCCTTGCGGTCCGAAGCACAACTGGCTTACGGAGTAAGGGAGTTGGGGTGGGGGGAACGGGTGTGGTCAAGGAGGCCGCCGTTGCCGCGCGGGCCAGGGGCCTGACGAAGGCGTACGGCTCGGGCGAGACGCAGGTGCTCGCTCTCGACGCGGTGGACGTGGACATCGCGAGCGGCCGGTTCACGGCGGTGATGGGCCCTTCGGGCTCGGGCAAGTCCACGCTGATGCACTGCCTGGCGGGCCTCGACACGGTCTCGGCGGGACAGGTGTGGCTGGGCGAGACGGAGATCACGGGCCTGAAGGAGCGCGACCTGACGCGGCTGCGGCGCGACCGGGTGGGCTTTATGTTCCAGTCCTTCAACCTGATCCCGACGCTGAACGCGGCGGAGAACATCACGCTGCCGATGGACATCGCGGGCAAGTCACCGGACCCCAAGTGGCTGGAGCAGGTCGTCGACACGCTCGGCCTGCGGGACCGGCTGAAGCACCGCCCCGCTCAGCTGTCCGGCGGGCAGCAGCAGCGCGTCGCGTGCGCGCGGGCGCTCGCCGCGCGCCCCGAGCTGATCTTCGCGGACGAGCCGACGGGGAACCTGGACTCGCGGGCCGGGCTCGAAGTGCTCGGATTCCTGCGCCAGGCGGTCGACGAGCTGGGCCAGACCGTGGTCATGGTGACCCACGACCCGGGCGCCGCCGCCCACGCCGACCTGGTCCTCTTCCTCGGTGACGGCCGCCTCGTGGACGAGATGCGGGAGCCGACCGCCGAGGCCGTCCTGGAGCGCCTGAAGCGGTTCGACGTCGCGCGCCAGGTGGTCACCGAACATCCGGGCTCCCCGGGCTCCGGGTCGTAGCCGTGCTGAAGGCGACGTTACGGAGCTTCCTGGCGCACAAGGGGCGCCTCGTCCTGTCCGCGCTCGCCGTCGTCCTGTCGGTGGCGTTCGTCGCGGGCAGCCTGATCTTCTCGGACACCGTGTCGCGCACCTTCGACCGGCTCTTCGCGTCGACGTCGGCGGATGTGCGGGTGGCCCCCGCGGAGGACGACTTCGACGAGTCGGTGCCGTCGGGCACGGTGCGTACGGTGCCCGCCTCGCTGGCCGGGCGGATCGACCGGGTCGACGGCGTGGCCGCCACACACATCGACGCCGGGGTCGAGAACATCACCGTCGTCGACCGGCACAACAAGTCGGTCGGACCGACCACCGGCGCGCCCACGATCGCCACCAACTGGGAGCCCACGGACCGCAGTCCGGTGCGTCTGACCTCGGGGCACGCACCGCGCGGCGCCCGCCAGGCGCTGCTCGACGCGGACACCGCCGACAAGAAGCACGTGCGCATCGGGGACCCGCTCACCATCCTCGCCAAGCCCGGCTCGTTCAAGGTCGAGGTCGTGGGCATCGCCACGTTCCGTACGACGAACCCGGGCGCGGCCCTCGTCTTCCTCGACACCGGCACCGCACAGCGCAAGCTGCTCGGCGGCAGCGGCCGGGCGACGAGCATCGCGGTGGACGCGGCTCCGGGTGTCGCCGACGCGACGCTCAAGCGGCGGATCGGGCAGGAGCTGGGCGGGTCCTACGACGTGAAGACGGCCGCCGAGGACGCCAAGTCGGCCGCCGCGGACCTGGGCGGATTCCTCGACGTCATCAAGTACGTGATGCTCGGCTTCGCCGGGATCGCCGTCCTGGTCGGCGTGTTCCTCATCGTCAACACGTTCTCGATGCTGATCGCCCAGCGGACTCGGGAGTTGGGGCTGCTCCGCGCGCTCGGCGCGGACCGCCGGCAGGTGCGGCGCTCCGTCCTTACGGAGGCGGTGCTGCTCGGGCTCGTGGGCTCGGCGGCCGGGTTCGCGCTCGGCGTGGGGCTCGCGGTCGGGCTCATCAAGGTGATGGGCGTCTTCGGGATGAACCTCAAGTCCACGGAGATGGTGGTGGGTTGGGGCACGCCTGTCGTGTCGTTCGCGGTCGGCGTCGGGGTCACGTTCGTGGCCGCGTACCTGCCGTCGCGGCGCGCGGCCCGCGTCTCCCCGATGGCCGCGCTCGCCGACGCCGAGATCGCGGGCGTGGGGCGGCCGTTGAAGGTGCGGGCGGTGGTGGGCTCGGTGATCGGCGTGGCGGGCGCCGCGGCGCTGATCGGCTGCTGGACGGCGGACGAGACCGGGACCGCGGCCTCGCTGCTCGGCCTCGGCATCGTCCTCACGCTGCTCGCGACGGTCGTCGCGGGGCCCCTTCTCGTACGTCCCGTGATCCGGGTCCTCGGCGGCACGTTCCCCAGGGTGTTCGGCTCGATCGGCCGGATGAGCCAGCGCAACGCGCTGCGCAACCCGCGCAGGACGGGCGCGACGGCCGCCGCCCTGATGGTGGGCCTCGCCCTGGTGGCGGGGATGTCGGTGGCATCCGCCTCCATGAGCAAGTCGTTCGACCAGCAGATCGACGACACGCTGGGCGCCGACTTCACCGTGCAGAACGCCAACTTCATGCCGTTCCCACAGGAGGTCACGCGGAAGATTCGGGCGACGGACGGCGTGGGCCTGGTCGTGCGCCAGCGCTTCAGCGCGCTCGCCGTGCGCATGCCGGACGGAAAGCGCGTGAAGACGACGGCCTCCGGGTGGGACCGGCGCGTCGACGGCGTCGCGCATGTCACGTACGCGCGGGGCAGCAGCGCCACGGGCCTGGCGCCCCGGCATCTGCTGCTCCAGAAGGAGTTCGCCGACGAGCACGAAGCGCGGATCGGCAGCGTCCTGCCCGTGGAGTTCCCCGGCGGGAAGCGCACGAAGCTGACCGTGGGCGCCCTGACCGACCAGGAGGCGAACGACTTCGGCATGTCCGGTGGCTTCGCGATGGGCCTGGCCACGCTGGAGAGGTTCGCGCCGGGCGGCCAGGACTCGGCGGTGTACGTCAACGCCTCCTCCGGCACCTCGCCCGACGTGTTGCGCGAGCGCCTTGAGAAGACGCTCGACCCGTATCCGCAGGTGCAGGTGCGCGACCTCGCCGACTACAAGGAACTGATCCACGGGCAGATAGCGGTGCTGCTCTATCTGGTGTACGCGCTGCTCGGCCTGGCGATCGTCATCGCGGTCCTCGGGGTGGTCAACACCCTTGCCCTGTCGGTCGTGGAACGCACGCGGGAGATGGGCCTGCTGCGGGCGATCGGGCTCGCGCGACGCCAGTTGCGGC
Source organism: Streptomyces sp. NPDC002790 (assembly GCF_040295505.1). Taxonomy (NCBI): domain Bacteria; kingdom Bacillati; phylum Actinomycetota; class Actinomycetes; order Kitasatosporales; family Streptomycetaceae; genus Streptomyces; species Streptomyces sp. NPDC002790. The sequence continues at coordinate 194,598 of NZ_JBEOVM010000003.1, forward strand.
TCATGATCCGCCTGGAGTCGGTGGTGATCGCCGTGTTCGGGGCGGTGCTCGGGCTCGCGCTCGGCCTCATATGGGGCGTGGTCGCCCAGCGGGTGCTCTCCCTGGAGGGCATGAAGGCTCTGGCGATCCCGTGGTCGACGATCGTCGCGGTGGTGGTCGGCTCGGTGGTCGTGGGACTCGCGGCGGCGCTGCTGCCGGCGCTGCGGGCCTCGCGGCTGAACGTGCTGGCGGCGATCGCGCACGAATAGCGGGCCGGACGTAGGGTCGTTCCGAAGCAACTGTCCACGTTTCGAGGAGAGTTCATGAGTAGGGAAGGTCCGGCGACGGCGCGCCCGTTCCGTTTCGGCGTCAACCTGGTCACCCCGGCGCCGGACGACGCGTGGCGCGCCAAGTGCCGGCGGGCCGAGGAGCTCGGCTACGACGTGATCCTCGTACCCGACCATTTGGGCGCCCCGTCGCCGTTCCCCTCGCTCGTGGCGGCGGCCGACGCGACGAGCCGGCCGAAGGTGGGCACGTTCGTCCTCAACTGTGCGTTCTGGAACCCGGTGTTGCTCGCCCGCGAGATCACCACCACCGTCGCGCTCACCGGCGGCCGTCTCGAGCTCGGCCTCGGCACCGGCTACGTACGCGAGGAGTTCGAGCAGGCCGGCCTGGAGTGGGGCACGCCCGGCAGCCGGGTCGGGCATCTGAAGCACACCGTCACCGAGCTGGACCGGCTGCTCGCCGCCCCCGACCAGGGGCCCCGGCCCCCGCTCCTGATCGGCGCCAACGGCGACCGGATGCTGCGGATCACGGCCGAGCACGCCGACATCGCCGCGTTCAGCGGCGCCCGCGCACCCGCGGGGAACGCGGGCGGGCTCGAACCGCTGACCGGTGACGAGTTGGAGGAGCGGGTCGAGACGTACCGGAAGTTCGCCGCCGACCGCCCGGAGAGCGCCGAACTCAACCTGCTCGTACATCTGGTGGCGGTGACGGACGACCGGCCCGCCGCCGCCCGCCCCCTCCTCGAACATCTGCCGCGGCTCACCGAGGAGCAGGTCCTGGACTCACCGCTGCTGCTCGTCGGCACCGTCGAGCAGATCGTCGAGCAACTGCTGGCGCAGCGCGAGCGGTTCGGGTTCTCGTACATCACGGTCCTGGAGCCGTTCATGGAGGCACTCGCGCCGGTGATCGAACAACTGCGGGGCCGCTGATCGAAAGGCTGTGGAGGTCCACCGAGCGTCCGGCATGTGAAATCGGCGGCGGCCGGCGGGCCGCGGTGATGGGATCGGCGCATGAGCGATCTTCGTGTACGTGCCGCAGGACCCGCCGATCTCGACGCCGCGCTCGCGTTCTGGAAGGAGGCCGCGGAGGGCACCAGCATCAGCGACGACCGGACGGGCGTCGAGCGCCTGGTCGAGCGGGATCCCGAGGCCCTGCTGCTCGCCGAGCGCGACGGGGAGCTCGTGGGCACGGTCATCGCCGGGTTCGACGGCTGGCGCTGCCATCTGTACCGGCTCGCGGTGCATCCACAGGCGCGGCGTCAGGGCATCGGGAGCGCGCTGCTCGCGGCGGCGGAGGAGCGCTTCGTCGCGCTCGGCGGGCGCCGCGCAGACGCCATGGTCCTGGACCGGAACGAGCGGGCGCACCTCGCGTGGCAGGCGGCGGGGTACGCGCCGCAGCCGCAGTGGTCCCGGTGGGTCAAGCCGCTCACCGACTGACGGTTCCGGCAGCCGGAAATATCGCTTTGCTGGTCCTTTACCATGGATGGGTTACACGAACTCCTATGAAAGGTGTGAGCGTCCGCCCATGGGCGAGCCTCCCAGTCCCCGTTTCGTCCCCCCGCGCGGCCCCCACGAGCGCGCATCTGTCCCGGCCCTGGCCGATCATGGGACGGAGGTGACGTTCCGATGACCGAAGTACTGCTGCTCGCCGTCGCAGTCCTGCTCTCACTGGCCTGCGGCGCGTTCGTCGCGGCGGAGTTCTCGCTCACGACCGTCGAGCGCGCGGATCTCGAAGAGGCCGTGGAGCGCGGTGAGCACGGCGCGGCCGGCGCTCTGCGGGCCGTCAAGAACCTCACCTTCCAGCTCTCCGGCGCCCAGCTCGGCATCACCGTCACCAACCTGGTCGTCGGCATGCTCGCCGAGCCGTCCATCTCCAAGCTCCTGTCGGAGCCGCTGCAGTCCCTCGGCCTGTCCGAGGGGGCCTCCAGCTCGGTCGCCCTGGTGCTCGGCACCGCCCTGTCGACGGTGTTCCTGATGGTCGTCGGCGAGCTGGTACCGAAGAACTGGGCGATCTCGGCCCCGCTGGCCGTGGCGAAGAAGGTGGCGACGCCGCAGCGCTTGTTCAGCGCGGCGTTCCGCCCGTTCATCACGCACCTCAACAACACCGCGAACCGGCTCGTGCGCCGCTTCGGCATCGAGCCGACCGAGGAGCTGGCCTCCGCGCGCGGCCCGCAGGAGCTGATGGCGCTCGCCCGGCACTCGGCGAAGGAGGGCGCCCTGGAGGCGGACACCGCCGAGCTGTTCGTACGCACCCTGAACCTCGCCGACCTGACCGCGGAGAACGTGATGACGCCGCGCGTCCAGGTCATGGCCCTCGACCTGCAGGCCACCTGCGAGGACGTGGCGAATGCGACGCGGGCCACCGGCCTGTCCCGCTTCCCCGTCTACCGCGGCAGTCTCGACTCGGTCGTCGGCGTCGTGCACATCAAGGACGTCCTCGCCGTGCCCGACGAGCAGCGGTCCCGCAAGGGCGTCGCCGACCTGCTGCGCGAGCCGCTGCTCGTGCCGGAGACGCTGACCGTGGACCGGCTGCTCGACCGGCTCTCCGGCAAGCGGACGATGGCCGTGGTCATCGACGAGTACGGTGGCACGGCCGGTGTCGCCACCCTGGAGGACATCGTCGAGGAGGTCGTCGGCGAGGTCCGCGACGAGCACGACCCGCACGAGACCTCCGACATCGCGGCCGCCGGCACCGACCCGGAGGGCCGGGCGCTGTACTCCGCCGACGGCGCCGCCCGCACCGACCAGCTCGCCCGGGTCGGGCTGCGCGCGCCGGACGGGCCGTACGAGACGCTCGCCGGCCTCGTCGCGACGGAGCTGGGCCGGATCCCGGACATCGGCGACAGCGTCGAGGTCACCGGGTGGCGGCTCGACGTCGTCGACGCGCACGGGCACCGCGCGGCCCGCGTACTGCTGCACGCGCCGCCGACCCCGGACCCCGAGGACCGCGGGACGGCGGACGAGACGAAGCCCGGCCGGGTGACCGCCAGGTCCAGGGCGGCGAACAGGTCCGCCAAGGTCAACAGGTCCGCCAAAGCCAACAGGTCCGACAGCTCCGACAGCTCCGACAGCTCCGACAAGGCGTCTCAGGAGAAGGGGGCGGCCCGATGACCGCGATCCAATTGCTCATCGGCCTGGCGACACTCTTCGTCAACGCCTTCTTCGTGGGCGGCGAATTCGCGCTGATCTCGGTGCGCCGCAGCCAGATCGAGCCGTACGCGGAGGAGGGCGACCGGCGCGCGCGCAGCGTCATGTGGGGCCTTCAGCACGTGTCGGCGCTGCTCGCCGCGGCGCAGCTCGGCATCACGCTGTGCACGCTGGTGCTCGGCATCGTGGCCGAGCCGGCCATCGCGCATCTGCTGGAGCCCACGTTCGACGCGGTCGGCGTGCCGCACGGCCTGATCCATCCGATCTCGTTCGTGATCGCGCTGGCCGTGGCGACGTATCTGCACATGCTGCTCGGCGAGATGGTGCCGAAGAACATCGCGCTCGCCGAGCCGGTCCGCTCGGCGCTGCTGCTCGGCCCGCCCCTGGTCACCATCGCGCGCGCCCTGCGCCCGGTGATCTTCGCGATCAACGCCTTCGCGAACGGGCTGCTCAAGCTGCTCCGCGTGGAGGCGAAGGACGAGGTCACGGCGACATTCTCGGACGACGAGCTGGCCCGCATGGTCAAGGACTCCTCCGAGGCGGGCCTGATCGACGACCGCGCGCAGGAGCGTCTGCACGACGCGCTGGAACTGGGCCGCAGGCCCATCAAGGACGTCGTCCTGCCGATCGAAAGGGTCGTCTACGCGCGCGTGGGCGTCACGCCCGAGGGGCTGGAGCGGCTCTCCGCCGAGTCCGGTTTCTCGCGCTTCCCCGTGGTGGACGAGGGCCGGCGGATCGTCGGCTACCTCCACGTGAAGGACGCCCTGGACGCGATGCCGCGGGACCTGCCGTTCCGGGTGCCGGACATGCGGTCCATCGCGCGCGTGCGGGAGACGACGCCGCTGGACGACGTGCTGACCGCGATGCGCAGCAGCCGTACGCACGTCGCGGCGGTGCTCGGCGCGGACGGCCGGCTCGCCGGTCTGGTGACCATGGAGGACGTGCTGCGGGAGCTGTTCGGCCAGCCGGTGTGAGCCCGCGGGCCGTCAGGTGCGGGTGGCGGGCGGGTCGGGAGTGGCGGGCGTAGCGGGGGCCTGCGCAGGCGTTTCGAGCACGCCCGGCCCGTGCGCCCCGATGCCCGCGGTGCCGACCGCCGTGAGGACGGCAAGCAGTGCGGCGAGGCCCGCGGTGCCGAGTGCCGCGGCCCAGTCGACGTCCAGCAGATTCGTCGCGCCGGCGACCAGCACGGCCGCGAGGGCCTGCGCGAACGTCCGGATCGCGCGCTCGGCGGTGGCCTTCCAGAATCCGATGCTCCACATGACGTACTCCCCCGTTCGCGGTGCCGTTGGTGGCGCCCGCTCCTGGCATACCGCCGCCGGGCGCCGCTGCCCAGCCCCGCGGCGCCCACCACTTCGTTGCCTCGGGATACGATCTACGAAGCCATGCACACGAACACGAACCCCCAACACACCAGCCTCGTCGCGGTCGGCGACTCCTTCACCGAAGGCATGTCGGACCTGCTGCCGGACGGTTCCTACCGGGGATGGGCCGACCTCCTCGCCGCCCGGATGGCCGCGCACACCCCGGACTTCCGCTACGCGAACCTCGCCGTACGCGGCAAGCTCATCGGCCAGATCGTCGACGAGCAGATCGACGTCGCCGCGGCCATGAAGGCCAATGTGGTGACCCTGGTCGGCGGCCTCAATGACACCCTGCGCCCCAAGTGCGACATGGTCCGCGTCCGCGATCTGCTGACACGGGCCGTGGAGACGCTGGCCCCGTCCTGCGAGCAGCTCGTCCTGATGCGCAGCCCCGGCCGCAACGGCCCGGTGATGGAGCGCTTCCGGCCGCGCATGGAGGAGCTGTTCACCTGCATCGACGAGCTGGCGGCGAAGCACGACGCCCTCGTCGTCGACCTGTACGGCGCGCCGGTCCTCGGCGACCAGCGCCTGTGGGACGTGGACCGGCTGCACCTCACCGCGGAGGGCCACCGCCGGGTCGCCGAGGCGGTCTGGCAGGGCCTCGGTTACGAAGCGGAGTCCGACTGGCGCGCCGCGCTGCCGTTCGCGCTCCCGCCGAACTGGATGTCGCGCCGGGTGGCCGACGCCCGCTTCGCGAAGCAGCACCTGGCGCCGTGGATCGGACGCCGCCTGACAGGAAGGTCGTCGGGCGACGGCCGGGCGGCGAAGCGGACGGAGCTGGCCCCGTACGTGGACGGGTCGCGGGACCACTCCGCATAAACGCCCCGCAGGGGCTCACCGCGACACAGCGCAGCAGCTCAGTCCACGGACAGCACGAGCTTGCCCCGCGTGTGCCCCTCGGCGTTGAGCCGCCAGGCCTGTGCCGCCTCGGCGAGCGGCAGCACCTGCGTGACGGGCACGGTCAGCTTCCCCGCGTCGGCGAGGTCGGCGAGCGCCGTGAGATCGGCCGGGTCCGGGCGGACCCACACGTAGTGGCCGCCCTTCTCGGCGGCCTCCGCCTCGACGATGGACGCGAACCGGTCGGGCCGGTCGAGCAGCCGCAGCGAGGTCTCCACGGCTTCCGCGCCACCGACGAAGTCGAGCGCAGCACCGACGCCCTCGGGCGCCAGCTCCGCGACGCGGTCGGCGAGTCCGGGGCCGTAGGTCACGGGTCGCGCCCCCAACTCCCTTACGAAGTCGTGGTTGTGGGCGCTCGCCGTGCCGATCACGCGGGCCCCGAGCGCCACCGCGATCTGGACGGCGAACGAGCCGACGCCGCCCGCGGCCGCGTGCACCAGGACGGTGTCCCCCGCGCCGACACCCACGCGCTTGATGGCCTGGTAGGCCGTGAGCCCGGCGAGCGGCACGCCCGCGGCCTGCTCCCAGGAGAGCGCGGCGGGCTTGCGGGCCAGCATGCGCACGTGCGCGGAGACGTATTCGGCGTAGGCGCCGAGCTGGGCGGCGTCCTTACGGATGTAGCCGAAGACCTCGTCGCCGGGCGCGTACTCCTCGACGTCGAAGCCGACGCGCTCGACCACTCCGGCCACGTCCCAGCCGGGGACGAGGGGGAAGTGTGTCTCCATGATCGGGTCGAGGCCGCCCGCGGCGAGCTTCCAGTCGACCGGGTTGACCCCGGCGGCCCGGACCCGGATCAGCACCTCCCCAGGTGCGACCTTCGGGTCGGGGAGGTCGGTGAGCCGCAGCACGTCGGGGTCGCCGTATCCGTTCAGAGTGATCGCCTTCATCCGGCCAATGGTTGCACACGGCGGTAAATGCAAGCCCGCGATACGTGCGTTTGCAATTAACCCGCGCCTGCAATTACCGTCGGGCTGCGTAAGCACCCGTAGGGCCCGTACCACCTGAGAGGCCACCCAATCCATGGCACCGTCCACCATCCCCACCGTCACCCTCAACAACGGCGTCGAGATCCCTCAGCTGGGCTTCGGCGTCTTCCAGGTGCCGGACGACGAGACCACCGCGGCCGTGACCGCCGCGCTCGAGGCCGGTTACCGCAGCATCGACACCGCGGCGATCTACGGGAACGAGACCGGCGTCGGCCGCGCGCTCGCCACCTCCGGCATCGCCCGCGAGGACCTGTTCATCACGACCAAACTGTGGAACGCCGACCAGGGCTACGACGCCACTCTGGCGGCCTTCGAGGCCAGCCTGGCCAAGCTCGGCCTCGACCACGTCGACCTGTACCTCATCCACTGGCCGACCCCGGAACGCGACCTCTACCGCGAGACCTGGAAGGCCATCGAGAAGCTGGTCGCCGACGGCCGGATCCGCGCCGCGGGCGTCTCCAACTTCCAGCCCGCGCACATCGAGCGGCTCCTGGAGGACACGCGGCTCGTCCCCGCCGTGAACCAGGTCGAGTTGCACCCGGGCCTCCAGCAGAGCGAGCTGCGCGCCGTGCACGCCGACCTCGGCATCGCCACCGAGGCGTGGAGCCCGCTCGCGCAGGGCGCGGTCCTCGGCGACGAGGCGATCACCACCATCGCCGCCCGCCACGGCAAGTCGCCCGCCCAGGTCGTGCTGCGCTGGCACCTCCAGCTCGGCAACGTCGTGATCCCCAAGTCCGTGACGCCGGCACGCATCCGCGAGAACCTCGACGTCTTCGACTTCACGCTCACGGACGACGAGCTGGCCTCCATCGCCACCCTCGACCGCGACCTGCGCACGGGTCCGCACCCGGACGAGCTCAACTAGCCGTCGGCGAGCTCGCGCTTGAGGATCTTGCCGGTCGCCCCCTTCGGCAGGGCGGCCACGATCCGCACGCGGCGCGGGTACTTGTAGGCGGCGACCCGTTCCCGGACGAACTCGCGGATGGCCTCGGGCTCGGCGCGCTCGCCGACGCGCAGGCTCACGACGGCGACGACCTCCTCGCCGTGGGTCTCGTGCGGGACGCCGAGCACGGCGGCCTCCGCGACGGCGGGATGCTCGTGGAGCACTTCCTCGATCTCCCGCGGGTAGACGTTGTAGCCGGAGCGGATGATGAGGTCCTTCTTCCGGTCGACGACGTAGTAGTAGCCGTCGTCGTCGACGCGGGCGAGGTCCCCGGTCCGCAGCCAGCCGTCCGTGAAGGCCTCACGGGTCGCCGCCGCGCGGTTCCAGTAGCCCTTCATGACGTTGTCGCCGCGGATCACTATCTCGCCCACCTCGCCCACCTCGACGGGCTGCCCGGCGTCGTCGAGGAGGCGGAGCGCGACGCCGTCGACGGGCAGCCCGATCGAGCCGGGTCGGCGGGGTCCGTCCGGCGGATTGAACGTGGCGACCGGGGATGTCTCGGACAGCCCGTAGCCCTCCAGGATCGGCACCCCGTACGTGCGCTCGAAGGCGTGCAGCGTCTGGACCGGCAGGGAGGCGCCGCCCGAGACGGCGAGCCGCAGCCGTCCGGGCCGTATCCCCATCCCCACGCCTCCATGGAGCAGGGCGGCGTACATCGTCGGCACCCCGAGGAAGAGCGTGACTCCGTCGCGTGCCATGGTCTCCAGCGCCGCCCCGGCGTCGAACCGGGGCAGCAGGGTGAGCGTCGCGCCCGCGCTCACGGCGGCGTTGAGCGCGCAGGTCTGGCCGAACGCGTGGAACAGCGGGAGCCCGCCGAAGACCACGTCGTCCCGGTCGATCCGGAGGATGCCGCGCGCGACGGTGCGCGCGTTGGCGGCGAGATTGCGATGGGTGAGCTCGGCCCCTTTGGGCGCTCCTGTCGTCCCCGAGGTGTAGAGGATCACGGCGGTGTCGTGGTCGGCGCGCTCGACGATCGACCTCAACGGCTCGGCTTCACGCAGCAGTTGGGCGAACTCCTCCGTCCCCGCGGTCAGACAGGGCCTACCCGTCGGCGCGGCAGCGGCAGTGACCTCGCCCGCACACGAGGCCGCCGTCACCACGAAACGAGGCTCGCAGTCCCCCAGCACGTGGGCGAATTCCCGGGACTTCAGCAGCGGGTTCAGCGGGACCACCACGGCGCCCGCGGCGAGGATGCCGTAGTAGGCGACAGGGAAGTCGACGACATTGGGCACGGCCATGGCCACCCGGTCACCGGTCCGCACGCCCCGCTCCCCCAACAGCGAGGCGAACCGGGCACAGGCATCGCCGAGCCGCTCATACGTGAGACGGTCCCCGCCCTGTCGCACGGCCGGCCGGTCGCCGTGCTCCCGGGCGGCTGTGACGAGGAGGGTGGCAAGGTTGGTCATGCGGCTCCTTCGAGGGCTGATCTTCGGCCGGTGCCTTGTCAACGCGCTGTCCGGCCGGTTTCCTGGCGTTCGGTAACTCCGTGACCGGGTGGCCTCGGGGACCGTCGCGGCGCTGCCACGCTAGGTCGCGGTCCGGTCCCCCGCTTGCCCCCTCGTGACGTACGACTTATCCAACGGGGACAGGCAAGGAGCGTGCCCATGAAGCCCCGCGTCCGCAGCGCCGCGCTCAGCGGCTACGTCCCGCTCGCCCGCTCGCTCGGCATCGCCCCGGATCCGCTGCTGCGCGAGGTGGGCCTGCGCCCCGCCGAACTCTCCGTACAGGACCGGTGGATCCCCGGGCCCGCCGTGACCCGGCTGCTCGAACGGTCGGCCGCCGTGGCGGGCCGCGAGGACTTCGGGCTGCTGCTCGCCGGACGGCGGCGGTTCGCGAACCTGGGGCCGATCAGCCTGGTGGCGCGCGAGGAGCCGACCCTGCGCAGCGCGCTCGATCTGCTGATCCGCCACGAGGACGCGTACAACGAGATGCTGCACGGCCGGCTCGACGAGTCGGAGGGGCGGTCGGTGCTGAAGGTGTGGCTCGAATCCGGTGAGCCGGCGCCCACACGTCAGGCGACGGAGCTGGCCGTGGGCGTCTTCCACCACGTCGTACGGGAGATACTGGGCGACCGCTGCCGCCCTGCCGCCATCTGTTTCACCCACCCGGCGCCCACCGAACCCGGCACACACCACCGCCTGTTCGGCCCCGCCGTGGAGTTCGGCCGCGCGTTCAACGGCCTGGTGCTGCACGCGCGTGACCTCGACGCCCCCAATCCGCACTCGGATCCGCTCCTGCACGCCTACGCCCGCCAGTACTTCGACTCGGTCACCGAGCCGCGCGGGGCCGCCCTGGTCGATCAGGTGCGGGAGTTGATCGAGGCGCTGCTGCCGACGGGGCGCTGCTCCATCGAGGCGGTCGCGCACAGTCTCGGCGTGGACCGCAGGACGGTGCACCGTCATCTGGCATCGGCGGAGCACACGTTCTCCTCGCTGCTCAACGCCACCCGCGCCCGCCTCGCCGAGCAGTTGGTGGCGAATCCGCGCCATCCGCTGACCGAGGTCTCACTCCTCCTCGGCTTCTCCGCACCCAGCGGCTTCTCACGGTGGTTCCGCGACCAGTTCGGCTGTACGCCGCGGGCTTGGCGGGCCCAACGTACGGGGAGTTCGGAGACAGCGGAGAGATCGGGGACAGCGGGGAGATCAACCCCTGTCCCCAAGTGACAAGTTGGCTGTCCCTTTCGGTTAAGCGGGCCGCGTAACCCCTCCTTAACGTGGCGGTGGTAGGCGAGAAACCGCACCGAAGGGGAGCAAACCCATGCATTTCCACGACGATTCCCTCTACCCCGAGAACCAGCAGAAGCTGGTCATCCAGGCCGCGCCGTACGGCCCCGAGTGGCTGCCCGGCGACGCCGACGACCTGCCGATGACCATGGACGAGCATGTCCGGGCCGCCGTGGACTGCTACAACGCGGGCGCCACAGTGCTGCACATCCACGTACGCGAACCGGACGGGCACGGCTCGAAGCGCCTGTCGATGTTCAACGAGCTGATGGGCCGGCTGCGGGAGGCCGTGCCGGACATGGTGCTGCAGATCGGCGGCTCGATCTCCTTCGCGCCCGAGGACGAGGGCGGTGACGCGCAGTGGCTCAGCTACGACACCCGCCACATGCTCGCGGAGGTCTCGCCGGCACCCGACCAGGTCACCATCGCCATCAACACCAACCAGATGAACATCGTCGAGATCTTCGACGACGCCGACATCGAGGGCACGTCCATCGCCAAGCCGGGCTACTACAAGGCGTATCGGGACATGGTCGTCGAGGCGGGTCCCGAGTTCTACCTGGAGCACCTGAAGCGGTTGCGGGCGAACGGCATCCAGCCGCACTTCCAACTCGCCAACCTGTCCCAGCTGGAGACGGTCGAGCGCCTCGTCCGCAAGGGCGAGTACCACGGCCCGCTCGTCCTCAACTACGTGGCGATCGGCGGCGGGTTCGCGGGCCGGCACCCCGCCGACCTGGTCGAGTTCATCCGACGGGTTCCTGACGGCGCGGTGCTCACCATCGAGGCCTCGATGCGCGCGGTGGCTCCCATGAACGCGGTCGGGATCGCGCTCGGCGCACACGTCCGGGTCGGCAACGAGGACAACCTGTGGAGCCGCAAGGGCGAGCGGATGTCGTCGGTGCAGCAGGTCGAGCAGATGGTACGGATCGCCGACGCCGTCGGCCGCGAGGTGGCCTCCGGGCCCGAGGCGCGGGAGATCTACCGGCTCGGCGAGTGGTACGACACCACCGAAGAGACCCTCGCGCAGCTCGGCATGGTACCCAACCGCCGCCCCGGGCAACGCGGTTCGATGCTGCGTCCCGTCGCGACCGAGGGCAAGAACTGATGGCGTACGCGGTCCGTTTCCACGAGACGGGCGGCCCCGATGTGCTGCGCTGGGAACAGGTCGCCGTGGACGCCCCGGGCCCCGGCGAGGTGCGCATCCGGCATCAGGCGGTCGGCCTGAACTTCGCCGACACCTATTTCCGCACCGGCCTGTACCCGGCGCCCCTGCCAGCGGGGCTCGGCGTCGAGGGCTCAGGCGTGATCCTGGCCGTGGGACCGGGCGTGACGGAGTTCGCCGAGGGCGACCGGGTCACGTACACGGGAAGCCCGCTCGGCGCGTACAGCACCGAGCGCGTGATGCCCACAGGGTCCCTGATCAAGCTCCCGGACGCGATCGGCTTCGACACGGCCGCGGCCATGACGATGCGCGGCCTGACCTCCGCGTACCTGCTGCGCCGCATCCATCCGTTGAAGGCGGGCGACACGATCCTGCTGCACGCGGCGGCCGGTGGCGTCGGGCTGATCCTCACCCAGTGGGCGAAGCTGCTCGGCATCAGGGTCATCGGCACGGTCTCCACGGAGGAGAAGGCGGCCGTCGCCCGCGAGCACGGCTGCGACCACACCATCCTGTACCGGCGCGAGAACGTCCCGGAGCGGGTCCGTGAACTCACCGACGGGGAGGGCGTTCCGCTCGTCCTCGACAGCATCGGCAAGGACACGGTCGAGGCGTCGATGGCCTCGCTGCGCCGCCGCGGACTGCTGGTGTGCTTCGGCACGGCATCGGGTGTGCCACCGCTGGACGCCATGCAACTGGCCGTCCACGGCTCACTGTTCGTGACGCGGCCCGCGCTGGCCGACTACATCGCCGATCCGGCCGAACGGGCCGCCCTCGCCGGGGAGTTGTTCGGCCATGTGGCGGCCGGCCGGATCACGGTCCGGATCCCGCAGCGGTTCGCGCTGCCGGACGCGGTGGACGCGCACCGCGCCCTGGAGTCGGGCCGCACGACGGGCTCGTCCGTCTTCGTCCTCTGAACATCTCCGCGCTTCTCCGGGAGTACCCATGCCTGTCCGTACCGCCCTCACCGTCGAACCCCTGACCTGCACACTCGGCGCCGAGCTGCACGGGGTCCAGCTCAGCGACGCCGCCCGCGAGGAGGAGCTGTTCGCCGAGATCCGTCAACTCCTCCTCCAATACAAGGTGTTGTTCCTGCGCGACCAGAACATGTCGCGGGCCGAACACGTCACCTTCGCCTCCCGCTTCGGCCCGCTGGAGGACCATCCGGTGGCGGGCAGCGACCCCGAGCACCCCGGCCTCGTCCGCATCTACAAGGACCTCGACAGCAAGCCCGAGCACTACGAGAACGCCCTGCACTGCGACGCGACATGGCGCGAGTCCCCGCCGATGGGCGCGGTGCTGCGCTGCATCGAGGGCCCGCCGGTCGGCGGCGACACCATGTGGATCGACATGGCCGAGGCGTACCGGCGCCTGCCCGACCGGGTCAAGCAGCGCATCGAAGGGCTGCGCGCCCGGCACAGCATCGAGGCGACGTTCGGCGCGGCTCTGCCGACGGCGGAGCGGCACGCGCTCAAGGAGCGCTTCCCCGACGCGGAACACCCCGTGGTGCGCAGGCACCCCGAGACCGGCGAGAAGATCCTCTTCGTCAATGCGTTCACCACGCACTTCGTGAACTACCACCGTCCCGAGAACGTGCGCTTCGGCCAGGACTACGCGCCCGGCGCCGCCGACCTCCTGCGCTATCTGATCAGCCAGGCGGCCGTCCCCGAGTACCAGGTGCGCTGGCGCTGGAGCCCGGACTCCGTCGCGATCTGGGACAACCGCTCCACCCAGCACTACGCCGTCCAGGACTACTGGCCCGCCGTGCGCCGCATGGAGCGCGCCGGCATCACCGGCGACCGACCGTTCTGATGGCGGGGCCCGTCCTGACATCGGAGGCCGTGGACGCCCCTCCGATCGTGTCGCGGCGCTACGCGTGGCTGGTGTTCGCGCTGAGTTTCGCCCTGCTGCTGTCCGACTACATGTCCCGGCAGGTGCTCAACGCCGTCTTCCCGATACTCAAGGCCCAATGGCTGCTCTCCGATGGCCAGTTGGGCTCCCTGAGCGGTGTCGTCGCGCTCATGGTCGGCGTGCTGACCTTCCCGCTGTCCCTGCTCGCGGACCGCTGGGGGCGGGTGCGCATCCTGGTCGCGGCCGCCACGGTGTGGAGCCTGGCGACCCTGGGCTGCGCCGTCGCGGCGGGCTACGGCGAGATGTTCCTGGCCCGCTTCTTGGTCGGCATCGGGGAAGCGGCCTACGGCAGCGTCGGCATCGCGGTCGTTCTCAGCGTCTTCCCTGTGGCCTTGCGGGCGACACTGGCCGGTGCGTTCATGGCCGGGGGTTCGTTCGGGTCCGTCCTCGGTGTCTCGGTCGGCGGCATCGTGGCGCAGGCGCACGGCTGGCGCTGGGCGTTCGGCGTGATGGGCCTGTACGGGCTCGTGCTCGCGGTCGTCTACGGCCTCGTCGTCAAGGAACGACGGATCGGCGGCGCCGGGCGGCGCTCCGAGGGCACCCAACACCCATCGGTCCGCCCGCAGTTGCCCCACCTGTTCAACTCGGCCTCCGTCATCTGCGCCTACGTCGGCAGCGGACTGCAGATGTTCCTGGCGATGGCGCTGCTGACGTGGATGCCCAGCTATCTGGACCGGGCGTACGGGCTGCCGACGAGCAAGGCGGGCCTGGCGGCAGGGGTGTTCGCCCTCATCGGCGGGATCGGGATGATCGCCTGTGGCGCCGTCGCCGACCGGCTCAGCCGTGCGGCGCCGATCCGCAACTGGAGCGTGGCGATCGTCTGCAGCCTCGGCTCGCTGACCCTCCTGACCACCGGCTTCCTGCTGCCTACCGGACCGGCGCAGCTCGCTCTCGTCGGCCTCGGCACGCTGCTCGCGGGCGGCACGTCGGGCCCCGCGGCGGCGATGGTGGCGAGCCTGACGCCCGCTGCCATCGCGGCGACGGCGCTCGCCACGCTCACCCTCGCCAACAGCCTCATCGGCCTGGCGCCCGGCCCCGCCCTGACCGGGATGCTCGCCGACCAGCTGGGCCTGGCCGGGGCGCTGCGCGTGATCCCGCTGGTCGCACTCCTGGGTGCCACGGCCTTCGCCATCGGCAGAAGCACGTACGAGAAGGACCTGTGCCGACCGACCCCCTTGGAGCCCTCGCCATGATTGACAGGAACACCATGAACAACCCGGAACCGCCCACCGTGGTGATCGTCCCCGGCCTGCGGGACCACGTCCCGGACCACTGGCAGACCCACCTCGCCCACGAACTCCCCCACTCCCGCACCGTTCCACCCCTGGAGCGCGATCGCCTCAGCCGAGCCGGACAAGTGGAGTCACTGCAACGAGAGTTGAGTGACACACCCGGGCCAGTTCTCCTGGTGGCGCACAGCGCGGGCGTACTGACCACCGTCCACTGGGCGCGGCAGCACAGCGCACGCGTCGTCGGAGCGCTGCTCGCCGCCCCACCCGACTTCGACGCCGAACTGCCCGACGGCTACCCCTCCCGCAGGGAGTTGCGCGAGCACGGCTGGTCACCGGTCCCGCGCGAGCGGCTCCCCTTTCCCAGTGTCGTCGCCGCGAGCAGGAACGACCCCTTGGCGCCCTTCGACCGGGCGAGTGCCCTGGCCGCCTACTGGGGCAGCCGCCTCGTGGACCTCGGGCCGGTGGGCCACCTCAACCCCGCGTCCGGCTACGGCCGCTGGCCCCGCGCCATGGAACTGCTGAGTGAACTCGGCGCGACGCACCGGGCCTTCACGTAGGGCCGGTCAGTGCGCGGGCACGGCCTGCACGTCCCGCTCCTCCGTCGTCGCGCCGACCTCCGACAGCTCCCGGTCCCGCAGGTCCGGCGCGAACGCGATGGCGACCATCGCGATCACCGTCGTCACGATGGCGAACGCGATGACCATCCACAGACCGCCGTCGGCCCACAGCACCATCGCGCCGGCCAGCGCCGGGGTGAAGCTCGCCAGGAGGATCGACGCCATCTGGTAGCCGATGGAGATGCCCGAGTAGCGGACCGCCGTGGGGAACATCTCGCAGTACAGGGCGGGCAGCGGCGCGTACACCATGGCGTGGCCGAGGGCGAGGAACAGCACCACGCCCGCGACGATCGCCCACAGCTGCCCGGTGTGCACCAGCGCGAAGACCGGCCAGGTCGTGACCACGATCAGGGCGCCGCCGATGAGGAAGGTCCGGACGCGTCCGATGCGGTCGGAGACGGCTCCGAACACCGGGATCATCACGATGTTCACCGCGGCGCCGATCATCGAGGCCGTGAGGCCGTAGCTCTTCGGCGCGCCGAGGGTGCTGGTGACGTAGGACAGGATGAACGTCGTGAACAGGTAGTAGTTTCCGGCCTCGGCGAAGCGGCCGAAGATCGTGATCAGCAGGGCCTTGCGGTGGTCGCGGAAGACGACCGCCGCGGGCGCCTTGCGGCGCTCCAGTTCGGCGTCCATCTTGCGCTTCTCTTCGAGGAACGCCGGGCTCTCGGTGGCCCGCAGGCGGATGAAGAAGCCGACCGCGGCGAGGATCACGCTGAGCAGGAACGGCAGCCGCCAGCCCCACTCGTCGAAGGCGTCACCGGAGAGCCACGAGGCCAGCGACACCGCGGCCGTGCCAAGCAGCAACCCCGCCGAGACCCCGATCTGCGGCCACGCACCGAAGTAGCCGCGCCGCTTCTTCGGCGCGTTCTCGACGGCGACGATGGCCGCCCCGCCCCACTCGCCACCGACGGCGAACCCCTGCGCGAGCCGCAGCACGCACAGCAACAGCGGTGCCGCGACGCCGATCTGGTCGTAGGTCGGCACGAGCCCGATCGCCGCCGTGGCCACCGTCATGATCGAGAACGTGAGGATCAGCGTGGACTTGCGGCCGATCCGGTCCCCGAGGTGTCCGGCGACGAACGCGCCGATCGGCCGGGCCAGGAACCCCACGCCGAACGAGGCGAGCGAGACGATCTGGCCGATGCCGGGCGACAGGTTCGGGAAGAACAGGTGCCCGAACACCAGCGCCGCGGCGGTGCCGTAGATCGTGTACTCGTACCACTCGACGATCGCGCCGATGGTGCCGGACTGCAGTGACCGGCGCCGGAGTTGCTCCGGTGTCGGGGTGGCGGCGGTGGCCATGGGATCTCCGTTGATCAGGGTGAGCGGGGCGGGCCGGTGCGGTCAGGAGCGGGCGGACTCGTAGTGGTCGGTCCACGGCAGCGTGGCGCCGGCGTACTTGGCGGCGCGGACGTCACCGGAGCGGGCGTGCCCCTCGAACAGCTCGACGCGGGCCGCGCGGCCGCACAGCTCCCCGAGTTCGGCGGAGGACTTCTCCTCGCGCACCTCCTGGTACGTGACGGTGCGCAGGTACATGCCGACCCACAGGCCGCCGGTGTAGCGGGCGGCGCCGCGGGTGGGCAGCACGTGGTTGGTGCCGATCACCTTGTCGCCGTAGGAGACGCAGGTGCCCTCGCCGAGGAACAGGGCGCCGTAGGCGTGCATCTTGTCCAGGGCCTCGCGGGGGTTCCCGGTGAGGATCTGCACGTGCTCGTAGGCGAAGTCGTCGGCGCCGCGGTAGGCCTCGTCGAGGTCGTCGACCAGGATGATCTGGCCGTGGTCGCGCCAGGCCGGGCCCGCGATGTCGCCGGTCTGCATGCCGGGCAGGATCTCTTCGATGTGCCGCTGGACCTCGTCGGCGACCCGCCGGCTGGTGGTGATCAGGGCGGCGGGCGAGTCCGGTCCGTGCTCGGCCTGCGAGAGCAGGTCGACGGCGGCGACGAACGGGTCGGCCGCCTCGTCCGCGACGACCAGGATCTCGGTCGGCCCGGCGAACAGGTCGATGCCGACCTCGCCGAACAGCTGGCGTTTGGCCTCGGCGACGTAGGCGTTGCCGGGACCCGCGAGCATGTCGACCGGCTTGATGGTCTCCGTGCCGACGGCCATCGCGGCGACCGCCTGGACGCCACCGAGAACGTAGATCTCGTCCGCGCCCGCGAAGTGCATGGCGGCGATGGTCGCGGCGGGGATCTCGCCGCGGATCGGCGGGGTGCAGGCCACCACGCGCGGCACACCCGCGGCCTTGGCGGTCACGATCGTCATGTGCGCGGAGGCGGTCAGCGGGTAGCGGCCGCCGGGGATGTAGGCGCCGACGGACTGGACCGGCACGTGCCGGTGGCCGAGGAAGACGCCCGGCGCGGTCTCGATCTCGATCTCGGACATCGAGTCGCGCTGCGCCTCTGCGAACCGGCGGACGTTGGCCTGGACCGTCTTGATGTCCTCGATGACCTGCGGGTCGAGGGTGCCGATGATCTCGGCAAGGCGCTCGCCCTCCAGCCGGAAGGACTCCGGCTCCCAGCGGTCGAAGCGCGCCGACAGGGCGCGGACGGCTTCGTCGCCACGGCTGCGTACGTCGGCGATCAGCTCGCGGACAGCCTGCCCGACGGTGTCGTCACCGGACGGCGCGGTGGACGGGGTGGTGGCGGCCTTGATGGTGCGGGACACACCCAGCTCCTCACTGTGATGGATACGTATCCATTGGATACGTATCCATAGAATGGAAGACGGAGGCCGGAACGGTCAAGAGGGGTTTGCGAGGAGATTTACGCGGGTCCTGTGGTGGAGCGGCCGACGAACTCCACGGGCAGCACCTCGTGCCGGTGCGGCAGCTCGGGGTCCTCGAGCCGGCCGAGCAGCAGCTCGACGCCGACCTGCGCGATCCGCTCCAGCGGCTGGCGCACGGTCGTCAGGTCGATCCGCTCCCACGCGGAGAGCGGCACGTCGTCGCAGCCCACGATGCTCAACTCGCCCGGTACGTGCACGCCTTCGGCCGCGGCGGCGTTCAGCGCGGCGTATGCCATGACGTCGTTGTGGCAGTAGAGCGCCGTCGGCCGCTCGGGCGCGGCGAGCAACGCGCGCACCGCCGCGTAGGCGGTGGCGTAGTCGTAATCGCCGTCGATCTCGGTGAGGGTGGCCGCGCCGGCGGCCCGCACCCGGTCGCGGAAGCCGCGGCCGCGCTGCTGGGCCGTGCTCGACCGGGCCAGGCCGCACACCATCGCGATCCGGCGGTGCCCGAGGCCCAGCAGATGCTCGGCGGCGAGCTCGCCCGCGGTCGGGTTGTCGGCCTCGACCTGGTCGGCGGGAAAGTCCTCCAGGGTGCGGTGGACCAGCACGACGGGGATGCCGTGGCCCGCCATCCGGTGCGCCAACGGCTCGTCCTGCAACGCCGAGGTGAACACGACCCCGTCGACGCCCTCGCGGCGCAACTGCGCGAGCCCCTCCTCCGCGGTCATCACGTCCGTGACCAGCGTGAGGCGCATGCCCTGCTCGTGCAGGACGCGCTCCATCGCCTTGACCATGACCGGGTAGAACGGGTTCGTCAGATCGCGGATGACCACTCCGATCAGGTCGGAGCGGGAGCCCACGAGGCTGCGCGCGGCCTGGCTGGGCTGGAAGTCGTACTTGGCGACCACGTCGAGCACACGGCGGCGCGTCTCGGGCGCGACGCTCCCGCCGTTCAGGACGCGGGAGACGGTCGACTGCGCCACTCCGGCCTCGCGGGCGATCTGCACGCTGGTGACGGTCGGCCGCCGCGCCATATGTCCTTACCTCCGGGTCGGGTCGAGGCAAGGATACGGATCGCCGGGCGCCGGAGGCATTCCGCCTCCGGCACGCATCCGGGGTCGGCGGGTCGGTCAGGCCTGAACGGTCTTCAGGAGTGCCGCGAGCCCGTCGGCGTAGATGCCGTGGAAGAGCTCCTCGGCCTCGGTGTCGCTCACGCCGACCGGGGTGAACGAGCCCGACCACTCGACGCGGGAGGCGTCGGGGCTGCCGGGGACGGCGTGCACCGTGATGGTCGAGAGGTAGCCGGTGACCGGGAACGGGGCCTGTTCGATGGCGTAGCCGTAGTGGCGCTCGGCCTCGTTGAACTCGACGAGGCGCTCGACGATGACGCCGCCGTCCGCGTTCGTCAGATGGCGCACGCGGCCGCCCTCACCGAGCTCGCTCTTCGGGATGTACGGGAGCCAGTCCGGCAGCGAGCCGAAGCCGCCGATGAGCTGCCAGACGCGGTCGGGGCTCCGCGGGATGTCGAGGGATGCGGTGGTGGAAGCCATGGTGGGCCCCTCCTTTACGTACAACTGGGACGTGCAACTGGTGTGAGTTCAGGCGTTGTTGGGGAGCGGCGCGGCCGGGCTGACGAGGCCCTCGGCGCGCAGGTCGGTCCAGAACGCGGCCGGGATCTCCTCGGCGAGGGCGGCGGTGTCCTCGGCGATGCGGCTCGGGCGGGTGGCGCCGGGGATCACTGCGGCGGAGGCCGGGTGGGCCAGGGAGAACTGCAGGGCGGCGGACTTGATGCCGATGCCGTGCTTCTCGGTGAGCACCTTCAGTCGGGCGACGCGGTCGATGATCTCCTGCGGCGCCTCCTGGTACTCGAAGTGGGTGCCGCCCGCGAGGATGCCGGAGCTGTAGGGGCCGCCCGCGACCAGGTCGACGCCCTGTTCCTGAGCCATGGGCAGCAGACGCGTGAGGGCGTGGTCGTGGTCGAGGAGCGTGTAGCGGCCGGCGAGCAGGAAGCCGTCGGGCCGCGGCTCGTCGAGGGCGAGGGTCAGCTCGATGGGCTCGGTCTTGTTGACGCCGAGGCCCCAGGCCTTGATGACGCCCTCGTCCCGCAGCCGGGACAGGACACGGAAGGCTCCGGTGCGGGCCTCCTCGAACTTCTGGATCCACTGGTCGCCGTGGAAGTCCTGGGCGATGTCGTGGACCCAGACGATGTCGAGACGGTCGGTGCCGAGGCGCTTGAGGCTGCCCTCGATGGAGCGCTCGGTGGCGTCGGCGGTCCACTCGTGGAGGATCTTGTTCGGGTTGCCGTGCTCGAACAGGCCGCCCTTCTCCCCGAAGTCGGGGACGTCGCTCTCGTGCTCGTCGAGGATGACGCGGCCGACCTTGGTAGACAGGACGTAGGAGTCGCGCGGCTTGCTGGACAGGACCTCGCCCAGGCGCTCCTCGGCCAGTCCCGCGCCGTAGAAGGGGGCGGTGTCGAAGTAGCGGATTCCGTGGTCCCAGGCCGCCTCGACGGTGGCACGTGCCTCGCCGTCGGGGATCGCGCGGAACATGTTGCCGAGGGGTGCGGTGCCGAAACCGAGCCGGCCGGGGAGGAGGGACTTGAGGCCCATGGAGATCGTTCCTTGCCTTGGTGCTGTATGCCTGGTGCCGTACGCATGGTGCGCAGCGCGGCTTGAGGAGTTTTCCGCTGGTTTCTCCTGCTCCGCGGCTCTTGCTCCTCCGAGGCTAGGA
Organism: Streptomyces sp. NPDC002790; assembly: GCF_040295505.1. Taxonomy (NCBI): domain Bacteria; kingdom Bacillati; phylum Actinomycetota; class Actinomycetes; order Kitasatosporales; family Streptomycetaceae; genus Streptomyces; species Streptomyces sp. NPDC002790. The sequence continues at coordinate 215,294 of NZ_JBEOVM010000003.1, forward strand.
TCGACGGGTAAGACTGTCCAAGACTTGCTTGGACATACTTGAGTCCCCCGAGGTCCAACATGCTTGACCTGCGACAACTTCGCTATTTCGTGGCCGTGGCCGAGGAGGAGCACGTCGGCCGGGCCGCCGAGCGGCTGCACATCTCGCAGTCGCCGCTGAGCCGGCAGATCGCGCAGCTGGAGAAGAACCTGGGCCTGACCCTGTTCGAGCGCAGCCAGCAGCGCATCCGGCTCACCTCCGACGGCCGCGTCTTCCTCACCGAAGCGACGGCGCTGCTGCGGCACGCCGCCCGCCTGGAGAACCTCGGCCGCCGCCTGGGCCGCGGCGAGGAGGGCGGCCTGTGCGTCGGCTACGTCGGCGACGCCATGCACACCGGCCTGCTGCCCAAGGCGCTGCGCTCGCTCAACGAGGAGCGCCCCGGTATCCACGTCGCTCTCTACGACATGACCGCGCACGAGCAGTTCGAGGGTCTGCGCCAGCGCAGCCTCGACCTCGCCCTGGTCCGGGAGGCCCCGCCCGAGGACGATCCGGACCTGCGCGGCACGCTCCTCCTGGAGGACCCGCTGCTCCTGGCCGTCCCCAGCACCCACCCGCTGGCGGGCGCGGACGAGGTGCGGCCCGAGGACCTCGACGGCCTGCCGTGGATCGCCGTGGAGGATGCGCAGGACCACGTCTGGCGTGACGACTTCGTCGCGGCCTGCGCCGCCGCCGGGTTCACCCCGGACATCCGCTTCGAGGCCCCCGAACCACTCACGGCGGTGGGCCTGGTGGCGTCGGGGCTCGGTGCGGCGTTCGTCCAGCGGAGCATGCTGCCCGAACGCCGCACCGAGGGCGTCACCGTGCGCGAACTCCACTGGCTTGCCCGGTCCGTTCGCCTGTGGGCCGTCTGGCACCAGGTCGACCTGCGCCCTGTCGTGTCGTCGTTCCGTGCGACGGTGCTGGCCACCGGGGGGTGACCTGTACGTTCCTACATTCGGACGACGGTTCGGAGCCTGTAGGGACGCCCGGTAAACTCCGTACACGTGACTGCGCCTGCCAAGCCCCGTATCCCGAATGTTCTCGCCGGCCGCTATGCCTCCGTCGAGCTCGCCACTCTCTGGTCCCCCGAGGAGAAGGTGAAGCTGGAGCGACAGCTCTGGCTCGCCGTGCTGAAGGCTCAGAAGGACCTCGGGATCGACGTCCCGGACGCCGCGATCGCCGACTACGAGCGCGTGCTCGACCAGGTCGACCTGGCCTCCATCGCCGAGCGCGAGAAGGTCACGCGGCACGACGTGAAGGCCCGGATCGAGGAGTTCAACGCGCTCGCCGGGCACGAGCAGGTCCACAAGGGCATGACGTCCCGCGACCTGACGGAGAACGTCGAGCAGCTCCAGGTCCGGCTGTCGCTGGAGCTGGTCCGCGACCGTGCCGTCGCCGTCCTCGCCCGCCTCGGCAAGCTCTCCGGCGAGTACGGCGAGCTGGTCATGGCCGGCCGCTCGCACAACGTCGCGGCGCAGGCCACCACCCTCGGCAAGCGCTTCGCGACCGCCACCGACGAGCTGCTCGTCGCGTACGGCCGGGTCGAGGAGCTGCTGAACCGCTACCCGCTGCGCGGCATCAAGGGACCGGTCGGCACGGCGCAGGACATGCTCGACCTGCTCGGCGGCGACGCCGACAAGCTGGCCGACCTGGAGCAGCGGATCGCCCAGCACCTGGGCTTCTCGCAGGCCTTCACCTCCGTCGGCCAGGTCTACCCGCGCTCGCTCGACTACGAGGTCGTGACCGCGCTGGTGCAGCTGGCCGCCGCGCCTTCGTCCACGGCGAAGACGATCCGGCTGATGGCCGGGCACGAGCTGGTCACCGAGGGCTTCAAGCCGGGCCAGGTCGGCTCCTCCGCGATGCCGCACAAGATGAACACCCGCTCCTGCGAGCGCGTCAACGGCCTCATGGTCATCCTGCGCGGCTACGCGTCGATGACCGGCGAGCTGGCCGGCGACCAGTGGAACGAGGGCGATGTCTCGTGCTCGGTGGTGCGTCGCGTGGCGCTGCCGGACGCGTTCTTCGCGCTCGACGGTCTCCTTGAGACGTTCCTGACGGTGCTCGACGAGTTCGGCGCCTTCCCGGCCGTCGTCGCCCGTGAGCTGGACCGCTACCTGCCGTTCCTCGCCACCACGAAGGTGCTCATGGCCTCGGTGCGCGCGGGCGTCGGCCGCGAGGAGGCCCACGAGGCCATCAAGGAGAACGCGGTGGCCTCCGCCCTCGCGATGCGCGAGCAGGGCGCCGAGCGCAACGAGCTGCTCGACAAGCTGGCCGCCGACTCCCGGATCCCGCTGGACCGCGCGCAGCTCGACGGGCTGATGGCGGACAAGCTGTCGTTCACGGGCGCCGCAGCCGGCCAGGTCGCGCAGATCGTGGCCCGCGTCGAGGAGATCGCGAAGCAGCACCCGGAGGCCGCCGGGTACACGCCGGGAGCGATCCTCTGACCCGCTTGACACAGGCCGACCTGGAGGCCGCTCGCGACCGTCTCGTACCGGACGTCGTCGCGAGCGGCCTTCGGGTTCTGTTCTGCGGGATCAATCCCAGCCTCATGACGGCCGCGACCGGCCACCACTTCGCCCGCCCCGGCAACCGCTTCTGGCCGGTCCTCCACCTGTCCGGTTTCACGCCCCGGCAGCTGAAGCCGTCCGAGCAGCGGGAGCTTCTCTCGTACGGGCTCGGGATCACGAACGTCGTCGCGCGGGCCACGGCGCGGGCGGACGAGCTGAGCGCGGCGGAGTACCGGGAGGGCGGCCGGCTGCTGGAGGAGAAGGTGGCGCTCCTGCGGCCCGCGTGGCTCGCCGTGGTGGGCGTGACCGCGTACCGCTCGGCCTTCGGCGAACGCAAGGCGCGGATCGGCCCGCAGGAGCGGATGATCGGCGGCGCCAGGGTGTGGGCACTGCCCAACCCCAGCGGCCTCAACGCCCATTGGACGGCGGCGACGATGGCCGAGGAGTACGCGCGCCTGCGCGAAGCCGCCTCGTAGCCGTAGCCGGTTCAGATCACGGCTTGCGGGCCACCGCGCCGAACTGGGCGACCTGCGTGCCCTGCTCGTCGCGCCAGCGCGCGCACGAGACGAGGCCGGGCTCCACGAGGTCCAGGCCGTCGAGGAAAGCCGCCACCTCGGCGCCCGTGCGGGCGGTGATCGGCGGCTTCGCGTTCTCGTTCCAGAACTTCATGGCTTCCTCGTTGCCCTCGCCACCGAGTTCCAGGGTGGGGTGGGTGAGCACCACGTAGCTGCCGGAGGGCACGGCGTCGACGAGCTCGCGCACGATGGAGGCGGCCTTCTCCGTGTCGAGGACGAAGTTGAGGATGCCCAGGAGCATCACCGCGACCGGGCGGTCGAAGTCTAGGGTCTCGGAGGCCGCCTCGATGATCGCGCGCGGGTCGCGGGCGTCCGCGTCCACGTAGTTCGTCCGGCCCTCGGCGGAGCTGGTGAGCAGCGCGCGGGCGTGGGTGAGGACGATCGGGTCGTTGTCGACGTAGACGACGCGTGCGTCCGGCGCGATCCGCTGGGCGACCTCGTGCGTGTTGTCGACGGTCGGCAGGCCCGTGCCGACGTCGAGGAACTGGCGGACGCCCGCTTCCCCGGCGAGGAAGGTGACGACGCGGCCGAGGAACGCGCGGTCGGCGCGGGCCACCTCGCCGATGCTCGGGTACATGGACGTCACCATGTTGCCGACTTCCTCGTCGACCTCGTAGTGGTCCTTGCCGCCCAGCCAGTAGTTCCACACGCGCGCGTTGTGCGCGATGTGGCTGGAGATCCGTCCCTCCGGCCTGGACCCGTCGGCGTCACTCATGCGATCTCCCTCGTGCGTTACCCGGCTCTGCTCAAGATCCCATCTTGGCACGGGAGTTCGACGAAGCGCGCGACGGGCCCATCGCTCTATGTGTCCCTACGTGTCCCTACGTGTCCCTACGCGTCCCTGCGCCGTACGGCCCACCAGCCGGCGAGTACCGCGGCCGCCGCCCACAGCGCGGTGACGGCGAGCCCGGTCCACGGGCCGAGGGATCCCTCGGTGTGCTGGTGGAGGATCTGCTGACCGGCACGGTCGGGCAGGTAGTCGGCGGCCGAGCCCGCGATGTCCCCGACGACGAAGGACACGATCAGCAGGAACGGCACCAGGATGCTCAGCACGGCCACCGCACTGCGCAGCACGGCCGTGAGTCCCGCCGCGAGCAGGGCCATGAGCGCGAGATACACCCCGCCGCCGACGCAGGCCCGCAGCGCCCCCGGATCGCCGAGGCCGAGCGCGTACGGGCCCATGAACGCCTGACCCACGAGGAAGGAGGCGAAGCTCGTGACCATCGCGACGACGAGCGCGCTCGCGCCGACGACCGCCATCTTCGCGGCGTAGAAGCGGTTCCGGTTGGGCACGGCGGCGAGCGAGACGCGCAGCGCGTTGTTGAGGTATTCGGAGGAGACGGCGGTGGCGCCGAAGGCGAGCACCGCGATCTGGCCGAAGTTGAGGGCGTAGAAGGCCTCGAAGAGCAGGTCCCCGCCGTCGTCGGCCTCGGCCTGGCCGATCGTCGCGAACGCGAGGATCGTGACGGCGAGGGTGGCGATGAAGACGGCGAGCAGCGAGCCGAAGCTGCCGCGCAGCGATCTGACTTTGATCCACTCGGAGTGCAGTACGGCGGTGGGTGACATGGCGGACATGCGTCAGGCCTCCTGGAGGGGTGCGGCGGCGAACTCGGTCTCGTTCGCGGTGGGGGCGAGGTAGGCCTGCTCCAACGAGGCCTGTTCGTCGGCGAGTTCGAGGACGGGCACACCCTCGGCGGCGGCCAACGCGCCCACGTCGGCGGCGGTGACGTCCTCCACGTCGCAGCGGCCGTCGTCGGCGAGCGTGACCGTGTGCCCCGCGCGCACGAGCGCCGCTCTCAGGCGGGCGGGGTCCGTGGAGCGCACCCGTACGCGACGGGCGCTGTGCGCGGCGATGAAGTCCGGCATCGGGGTGTCGGCGAGGAGCCGACCGCGGCCGAGGACGACGAGGTGGTCGGCGAAGGTCGCGGTCTCGTTCATGAGGTGACTGGAGACCAGCACCGTGCGTCCCTCGCGCGCGAGGTCGCGCATCAACTCCCTGATCCAGATGATGCCTTCGGGGTCGAGGCCGTTCGACGGCTCGTCGAGCAGCACCACTTCGGGGTCGCCGAGGAGCGCCGCCGCGATGCCGAGCCGCTGCCGCATACCGAGCGAGAACGTCTTGACGCGCTTCTTCGTCACGGCGGCGATCCCGGCCCGCTCCAGCACCTCCTCGACCCGATGTGTCGGGATCCGGTTGCTGACGGCGAGCGCCCGCAGGTGATCGCGTGCGGTGCGGGAGCCGTGCGCCGCCTGCGCGTCGAGCAGGGCGCCCACGACGCGCAGCGGTTCGTCGTACGTGGCGTACGGGCGGCCTCCGATGAGCGCGGTCCCGGAGGTGGGGCGGTCGAGGCCGAGAGCGAGGCGCATCGTCGTCGACTTGCCGGCGCCGTTCGGGCCGAGGAAGCCGGTGACGCGGCCGGGCCCGACCTGGAAGGTCAGCCCGTCGACGGCGCGCGTCGTCCCGTACTCCTTGGTGAGGTCCTGGACGTCGATACTGGTCATGGCGTCAGCTTGGCCGCCGTCAGGGGCCTCGGGCCTCCCCCGCCCGTGGAGTTCGCCTCCCCCGCGCGGGGGAACCGTCGGGCGCGGGGCGGCTGGCACGATGGCGGCATGCCCCGCTTCCTGAGACCGCTCGCGCGCGCGGTGACGTACACCCGCTGGCTGCATCTGCTCTGCGCGTCGGTGATCGCCTTCGTGTTCGCGATGGTCTACCCGGGGCTGTCCTCTCCCTCCGTGGGCGCCTGGGTGCTCATCTACGTGATACCCGTGCCGCCGCTCCTGGCGCTCGGCACGATTCCGGTGATGCGGCGTTCGGAGGGGCTGCAGGCGCGGATGATGCTGTTTCCCGGGAAGCACGCGCGCGTGGCCGACACCGGCGCGGAGCGCGAGATCTCGGTCGCGCCCTCGGCGTCGTGGCGGGACCGCGGCAGGACGTCGGCCTGGCTGGTGTTCCGGCTGTTCCTGGGGCTCTCGGTCGCCCTGCTTTCGGGCCAAATGGCCGCGCTGGTCATGGAGTTGACGGGCGTTGCCATGGGTGAGCGGGTCGACGAACTGTCGGCACTGCCCTTGCCGCGGGCGCCCTGGTTGTGCGTGGTGGCGATCCCCTTCGCCCTGCTCTTCCTGGTGTACGTGGCGGCGGGCGCGGGGTGGCTGACGACCCGCACCGCCCAGGTGCTGCTCGGCCCGTCCGGAGCGGAGCGGATGGCGGCCCTGGAGGAGCGGACCGAGCAACTCCTGGAGCGCAATCGCATCGCCCGCGAGCTGCACGACTCCATCGGCCACGCGCTGACGGTCGCCGTCGTGCAGGCGGGCGCGGCGCGGGCGGCGGGCGATCCGGCGTTCACCGACCGGGCGTTGGGCGCCATCGAGGAGACGGGGCGGGCCGCCCTTGAGGAGCTGGAGCGGGTCCTCCTGGTGCTGCGCGAGGCGGAGCAGCCGGTGGGCAGCCGTCCCACGCTCCAGGAGGCGGACCGGCTGCTCGACTCGGCGCGGGCCTCCGGCACGAAGGTCGAGGTGACGGTGGCGGGACCGCTGGAGACGGTGCCGGGGCCGGTGTCCCGTGAGGGCTACCGCATCCTCCAGGAGGCGCTCACGAACGTGCTGCGGCACTGCGGAACCGTGCCGGTCACCGTCACCCTCCAGGTCGCGGACGAGCGCCTCGTCCTGGAGGTGCGCAATCCGCTGCCGACCGGACGCGCGTCCGGGCACGGCGGCACGGGCAGCGGGCTGCGCGGTGTACGGGAGCGGGCGGCGCTGCTCGGCGGGCGCGCCCGGACGGGCCCGCTCGGCGACGAGTGGCAGGTTCACGTCGAACTGCCCGTCGCGTGATCACGCGTGTTCTAGTCTGGCGGCGTGCCGCTCACTGTCCTGCTTGTCGATGACGAACCCCTGGTCCGCGCGGGGCTGCGCGCGGTGCTCGAAGCGCAGCCGGACATCACGGTGGTGGGTGAGGCCGCGGACGGCGCGGCGGTCGTCCCACTCGTCCGTGAGCTGCGACCCGACGTGGTCGCCATGGACGTCCGGATGCCGCTGCTCGACGGGATCGAGGCCACGCGCGCGGTGCTGCGCGGCGCGGAGCGGCCGCCGAAGATCCTCGTGATCACCACGTTCGAGAACGACGAGTACGTGTACGGGGCGCTGCGCGCGGGCGCCGACGGCTTCCTGCTGAAGCGGGCACGCCCCGAGGAGATCGTGCACGCGGTACGCCTCGTCGCGGCGGGCGAATCGCTCCTGTTCCCCGCGGCGGTCCGCAAGTTGGCTGCGGAGTACGGGAGTTCGGCGGCCCGTGCGGCCCTGGAGCGCGCGGCGCTGACCGAACGCGAGGGACAGGTGCTGCGGCTCATGGCGCGCGGCCTGTCGAACGCGGAGATCGCCGCGGATCTGGTCGTCGGCACCGAGACGGTCAAGTCGCACGTCAGCGCGGTGCTGACGAAGCTGGGCGCGCGGGACCGGACGCAGGCGGTGATCGCGGCGTACGAGTCGGGGTTCGTGGCGCCGGGGTGAGGTCCGACCAGCACCGTTTCGTCGGGGGCGGGCGGCTGAGCACCGTACGTCACAGAGGTGCACCCGACTCTCGCCGCCGTCCGAGGCTGCGGGTACGATCCGGCGGACACGCGCGACTGCGGGGAGGACGACGGTGGAGCGGCTGACCGGCGGGGATCCCTCTCTGCTCAGGCGGATCAATTCCGCGGTGGTGCTGCACGCACTGCGCTCCACCGATTTCGCGACGCTCACCGAGGTCACCCGCGTCACCGGTCTGTCGCGGCCCACCGTGGAGGGTGTCGTCGAGGGGCTGATCGTGGCCGGGCTCGTCGTGGAGACCACGGTTGAGGAGCCGGGTGCGCGGCGGCAGGGCCGGCCCGCGCGCAAGTTCCGCTTCCGGGCCGAGGCCGGGCATCTGCTCGGCCTGGAGATCGGCCCGCACCGGGTGGCCGCGGTGCTCTCCGCGCTCGACGGCAGGGTGCTCGGTTCGGCGTCCAAGGAGGTCGACGAGGCCGCGTCGGCGGACGAGCGGCTCGAGAAGCTGCGCGGCACCGTCGCCGATCTCCTGCGCCGCGCGGGCGTGGCCCGTGGCTCGCTGTGGGCGGTCGGCGTCGGCAGCCCGGGGATCGTGCAGGCGGACGGGACGGTGCGGCTCAGCACCGCGCTGCCGGGCTGGACCGGGCTTCCGCTGGGCGAGCGGCTGCGGCGCTCCTTCAAGTGCCCGGTCCTCGTGGAGAACGACGCGAACGCGGCGGCCGTGGCCGAGCACTGGAAGGGCGCGGGGGCGGAGACGGACGACATGGTGTTCGTCCTCGCGGGTCTCAGCCCCGGGGCCGGCGCCCTGATTGGCGGCCGCCTGCACCGCGGCTACGGGGGCGCCGCCGGGGAGATCGGCGCGCTGCACCTGCTGGGCCGCGAGGTGCGGCCCGAGACGCTGCTGTCCACCACGGGTGAGCCGCTGCATCCGCTGGACGAGCTGGCCGTGGCGCACGTGTTCACGCTGGCGCGCGAGGGCGACGACCGGGCGTCCGCCGCGGTCGAGCGGTTCCTTCAGCGACTCGTGCACGATGTCGCGGCGCTGGTGCTTGCGCTGGATCCGGAGCTGGTCGTGGTGGGCGGTTGGGCCGCGGGACTCGATGGGGTGCTCGAACCGTTGCGGCGGGAGCTGGAGCGGTACTGTCTGCGGCCGCCGCGGGTGGCGTTGTCGGTACTGGGTGAGGCGGCGGTGGCCACGGGGGCGTTGCGGCTGGCGCTTGACCATGTGGAGGAGGAGCTTTTCGCTACGGAGAGCACGGTGACGGCCCGCCGGTGAGCGGGTGGGTGGGGTGCCTCCGACGGCCTGTTTACGGTCACCCGGCGCACGGTGCGCGGTTCCTCGCGCCCCTGGTGGGCACGGTCGACCGACCCTTAGACGTCACCCCGTGGAGCGGTGCGCAGTTCCCCGCGCCCCTGATCGGACGGTCGCCGTCACCCGGCGCACGGTTCCTCGCGCCCCTGGTGGGCACGGTCGACCGACCCTTAGATGTCACCCGTCACCCGGTGCGCGGTTTTTCGCGGCGACAGGCGTCAGGACGCGCGTGTTTGGGGTGCGTGGTGGATGTGGACGGCTGGCGTGTCGCCGAAGGTGAGGCGGCAGGTGTCCGCGCGGTAGGTGGCCATCGAGACGGCGGCGGTCGTGCCGCGGCTGAAGTAGCGGGTCGTGACGACGAGGACCGGGGCGCCGGGCAGCCGGTCGAGTTCCTTCGCGTCGTCGGCGCGCGCCGAGCCCAGCTCGACCGCGCGGTCCTCCCCGTCGAGGCCGAGACGCTGCAGCTCCCGCACGACCGCACGCGCGCGTGCCGCACCGGACACGGCGTCGATGGCCGTCAGGTCGGGGGCCGAGCCCACGGGGACGTACAGCAGCTCGGCCGCGACCGGCTGGCCGTGCGAGACCCGGGTGCGGCGCAGGACGTGCACCTCGGTGCCCGGCGCGGTCTCCAGGGCCGCGGCGACGGCGCTCGGCGGCACCTCGACCGTCGCGTCGACGGCCTGCCACGCGTCCGCGCTGCCACCGGGCCAGTCCCGGTCGTTCGACGCGACGGCGACGCCCATGCGCGGCGGCGCGACCGTGGTGCCGACGCCGCGGCGGCGCTGCAGCCTGCCTTCCAGCTCCAGCTGCTCCAGGGCCTGGCGGAGCGTGGCGCGGGCGACGCCGAAGCGGGCCGCGAGGTCCCGCTCGTTCGGCAGGATCTCGCCCACCGCGAACTCGGAGTCGAGCGCATCGGTGAGCACGGTCTTCAGGTGCCAGTACTTCGGCTCCGGAGCCGCTTCCAACTGCGTGGTCCCCACCCTGTCCTCCGCAACAGCCGTGCCCTGGCAGCTTTTTATCGCCCTTGTTTATTAAAGGTTCCTGCCTTATCCCTGCGAGAGTAGGACCGTTCTCGGAACTTGGTCAATACCAATCGTCGGCCGGTTCTCACGTGGCGGAACGCCGGAAGGCCCGCTCCCGTATGTGCGACGGGAGCGGGCCTGAGGTGCAAGGGGCCGGGCGCGGCTACTCGAGCGAGCCGAGCTTGTCCGGGTTGCGCACGATGTAGATCTGCTGGATCCGGCCTTCGCGCAGGCCGAGTTGGAGGACGGAGTCCGGCTTCCCGCCCCCGGTGACGAGCACGCCGAGGACGCCGTTGAACTCCACGATGCGGAGCTCGAAGCCCTCGGAGCCCCCCTGCCGCACGGCGCCCTGCACGAACCGGCCCACCTTGTCGGCGGTCTCGATGACCCGCAGCGGCGCCCTCGCCTTGCCGCCGCTGTCGCCCACGAGCCGCGCGTCCGGGGCGAGCATGGCCATCAGCCCGTCGAGGTCGCCCTCGGACGCGGCGGCCAGGAAGCGCTCGGTGAGGTCGCGCTGCTGGACCGGGTCGACGTCGAAGCGGGGCCGGCGCTCGTCCACGTGCTTACGCGCGCGTGCGGCAAGTTGTCGCACGGCGGCCTCGCCGCGCTCCAGCGTGCCGGCGATCTCCGCGTAGGTCAGGCCGAACGCCTCCCGCAGCACGAACACCGCGCGCTCCAGCGGCGAGAGGGACTCCAGGACGACGAGTACCGCGAGCGACACGGAGTCGGCGAGCACGGCCTGCTCCGCGGTGTCGGGCACCCTGGGCCCGAAGTCGGTGACGAGCGGTTCGGGCAGCCACGGACCTACGTAGGACTCGCGGCGCGCCTGGGACTGGCGCAGCCGGTCGATGGCGAGCCGGGTGGTGACACGTACCAAGTAGGCGCGCGGTTCGCGGACGTCGGCCCGGTCCGCGCGGGACCAGCGCAGCCAGGCGTCCTGCACCACGTCCTCCGCGTCGGCGACCCGGCCCAGCATGCGGTAGGCCACGCCCATGAGGACGGGGCGGTGCTCTTCGAAGTCATCGATCTCTGTATCGGTGGCCACCCGTCCATCCCATAGGACGCATCGAGCGCTGTCCAGCGGGCGCCCTGCGACTTCGGCCACTGCTCCTCGGCCGACTCTCCTCGGCCGGCTCTCCTCGGCCGGCTCTCCTCGGCCGGCTCTCTTCGGCTGCGCCCCTTGAACTGAGGGCTACTGAGCGGTAATTGTTGCTGACAAGGAGTCTAAGGAGACCGTCGCGGCATGGCGGGGACAGGGAGCGAGCGACATGGCGACAGAGGCGTCCTTCAGCATCGAGAGCGCCGGCGGACCCCGCACCGTGCGCCTCGCGTACGAGCGCACGGGCACCGGTGAGCCGCTGCTCCTGCTGCACGGAATAGGTCACCACTGGGAGGCCTGGCAGCCCGTGCTGCCGATCCTCGCGGCGGAGCGGGACGTGATCGCGGTGGATCTGCCGGGGTTCGGGAAGTCGCCCGCGCTGCCGGACGGACTCGCGTACGACCTGGCCGGTGTGGTGCCCGTCCTCGACGCGTTCTGCCGCCATCTCGGGGTCGAGCGGCCGCATGTGGCGGGGAACTCGCTGGGCGGGCTGCTCGCCCTCGACCTCGGCCGGGAGAAGCTCGTACGGTCCGTCACGGCGCTCTCCCCCGCCGGGTTCTGGACCGGGGCGGAGCGGCGGTACGCCTTCGGGACGCTGCTCGCGATGCGGGCGGGCGCCCGGGCCATGCCCGTGCCGGTGATCGAGCGGCTCTCCCGCTCCGCGGCGGGCCGCGCGGCGCTCACGAGCACCATCTACGCGCGGCCCGGCCGCCGTTCAGCCGATGCGGTCGTCGCGGAGACGCTGGCCCTGCGGGAGGCCACCGGGTTCCGCGAGACGCTGGAGGCCGGCCGTTCGGTGCTGTTCCGGGACGACATTCAGGAGCTGCCGGTCACGATCGGCTGGGGTTCCAAGGACCGCCTCCTCGTGCGTCGCCAGGGCGTCCGCGCCAAGCACGTCATCCCGCAGGCCCGCCTGGTCAAGCTTCCCGGCTGCGGGCACGTTCCGATGAACGACGACCCGGCGCTCGTCGCCCGGGTGATCCTCGACGGCAGTCGCTGAGCGCCGCGCGAACACCCCCGAGCCCAGGGCGACCCCGGCGGCGACGAGCGCGCTGCCCGCGCCCTGGGCGATGCCGTACGTCCCCGAGCCGACCAGCGGCGCCGTGCAGGCCGCGGCGACGGGGATGAGCCCGGAGAACAGCGTGGCCCGGTCGGCGCCGATCCGCTGCATGCCCATGTACCAGCACACGAAGCCGACGACCGTGACGACCACGGCCTGCCACACCAGGGCCGCGGCCTCGGCGCCGTCGGGCATCCGCAACCAGGAGCCGCCGTCCACGACGAGCCCGACAACGGCCGCCTCCAGTGCGGCGATTCCGCACACCACGCAGGACAGCAGCCGGGGGCCGAGCGGGCGCAGCACCGGCACGGCGAGCACGGCGAAACCGACCTCGCCCGCCAGGGCGCATACGGAGAAGGCGATCCCGGCCGCGTCCGCACGTCCCCACCCCTGGACCGTGAAGGCCCCGGCGGCGACGAGCAACGCCCCGTAGAGCACGGCCCGTTGTGGCCGTGTCCCGCGCATCATCGGCACCAGTACGGCGACGACCACGGGCGCACATCCTACGAAGACGCCGGGTACCGCGGGTTCGGCGGAGCGTTCCGCGGCGAGGACCGCGAGGTTGAAGCCCACCATGCCGACGGCGGCGAGCAGGGCGAGCCGGCCCCACTGGCGCGGCGCGAGCCGCCGCAGCGGGCGCAGGCCGCCGCGGCCGAGCAGCGGCAGGAGCAGCAGGAACGCGATGGCGTAGCGGATGAACTGGCCGCCGGCGTACGGGTAGTGGCCCAGGACGCTGTTGGCGGTGAAGGAGCCGCCCACAAGGACGCAGGCGATCGTGGCGAGCAGGGAGCCTCGAAGTGAAGTGGCTTTCATGGAGGCGACGTTAAGGACGGCGGGTGGTCCGTCACGAGGTCCACTTGAGGATCCTCATCGGGGACCAATCAGCACGGCGCGGGCCCCACCGTCGGCCTTAAGGTCGTCGTCATGACCCAGCCGCCTGTTCCAGGAAGCCGCGAATCCTCGTCCCCCGCCTGGGAGTTGCTGCTGCCCGCGTCGTCCGCACCGGCACGCGCGCGTGGTCGTGCCTTGCAGTCCGCGCTGCGGGACGCGGTGCGTTCGGGGCGGCTCGTGTCCGACACGCGGTTGCCGTCGAGCCGGGATCTGGCGCGGGACCTCGGGGTGTCGCGGGGCCTGGTCACGGAGGCGTACGAGCAGTTGACCGCCGAGGGGTACCTGCGTGCCGGGCGGGGCTCCGGGACGTGGGTGGGCGAGGCGGCGCGGGCGGCCGCGCCGGGGGCGAGCGACCTGGCGCCGCGCCCGACGACCGGCGTGCGGGCCGACTTCGTGGCGGGCTCCCCCGACCTGTCGCTGTTCCCGCGTGCGGCGTGGTCGGCGGCGCAGCGGGCGGTGCTGGCCGACCTTCCGCACCACAGCCTCGGCTACCCGGACCCGCGCGGCCTGCCCCGCCTGCGCACGGCCCTCGCCGAGCTGCTCACCCGGAGGCGCGGCGTGGTGGCGGACCCGGAGCGGATCATCGTGTGCTCCGGGGTGACGCAGGCGGTGACGCTGCTCGGCATCGTGCTCCGCGCTCGGGGGCAGCACGAGGTCGGTGTGGAGAGCCCCGGCAGCCCGCAGTACGAGGACCTGTTCGCGACGGTGGGGTCACGGGCGGTGCGCCTCCCGATGGACGACGAGGGGCTCGCCATGGGGCCGCTGCTGGAGTCCGGGGTCCGCACGGCGGTCACCACCCCGTCGCACCACTTCCCTTCGGGCATCGCGTACTCGGCACACCGCAGGGCGCAACTCCTCTCCTGGGCACGGCGGGTGGGCGGCCTGATCGTGGAGGACGACTACGACGGGGACTTCCGCTACGACCGCGCCCCGGTGGGCGCGCTCCAGGGGCTCGACCCCGAACACGTCGCGTACACCGGGTCCGTGAGCAAGTCGCTGGCGCCGGGGCTGCGGCTCGGCTGGCTGATCGTGCCGGACGCGCTGACCGACGACGTCGTCGCGCGCAAGCGCTACATGGACCTCGGCAACCCGGCCGTCGACCAGGCGGTGCTCGCCCGTTTCGTCGAACGCGGCGATTACGACCGCCAGTTGCGCCGCTGCCAGCGCGCGTACAAGGAACGCCGCGACACCCTGGTGACGGCGCTGCACGAGCACCTGCCCGGCACCGAGGTCTCCGGCATCGCGGCGGGCCTGCACGCCATCGCCACGCTCCCCGGCCGCTTCGGCCCGCACCAGGCACTCCTGGACCGATGCGCGTCCGCCGGGGTGTCCGTCCGCTCACTCGGCCACTACGGAGGCGCCTCCGGCGACGGCGTGTCCCTGGTGATCGGCTACGCGCATCTGTCACCGACCCGCATCGCCGAAGGAGTACGCCTCTTGGCACACGCCGTCGCGCACGCCCGGTTCCCTTGACGGTGGGGACAGTTGTTCACCTGGTTCCGGCGAGGATGCCCCTGCGTTCACGCCGGGGAGGAATCTCCTCTGGACGGGGCGACGCGGAGCGTCGCCGTATCCCGTCGTGGTGGCGGAGTCGTCGCATGGCTGCTCGACGGAGTCGAGAAACGCAATCAGTTCCGAGGTGGTCCACCAGGACGGGTGAACACCGGGGAAGTCCTGGTCGGGCGTTCGCCCTTCGGACTATCGTCCGATGCCATGAAGCTGGTGGTGCAGGTGAAGCTGCTGCCGACGGCCGAGCAGGCGCCGGCGCTCGAGGCGACCCTGCACGCCTGCAACCGGGCCGCCACCTGGGTTGCGCAGGTCGCCTTCGAGCAGCAGGTGAAGGACCGCAACGGGCTCCAGAAGCTCCTCTACGCGGACGTGAAGGCGACGTTCGGGCTGTCGGCGAAGCCGTTCGACGACCGGTGCCTGTCCTGGCAGTACGACGCCCGCACGGTGTCGATCTGGACGGTTGACGGCCGCATGAAGAACGTCAGGTACACCGGTTCTGCCGACCAGTTGAAGACCTTGACGTCGTTCCGCAAGGGCGAGAGCGATCCGGTCCAGCGGCACGGCACGTGGTACCTGATCGCCACCTGCGACATCCCGGACCCGGACGTGCACGAGCCGGTGGACTGGATCGGGGTGGACCGCGGCATCGTGAACCTGGCGACCACCAGCGACGGCGCCAACTACCAGGGCCGCCGCCTGACCCGCTACCGGCGGTGGCAGGCCCGCAAACGCGCCGAACTCCAGAAGAAGCAGACCCGGTCGGCCACCCGCCGCCTCGCGCGGCGCAGCCGGAAGGAGCACCGGCATGCCACGTACATGAACCACAAGATCAGCAAGGAGATCGTGTCCGTCGCGCAACGCACCGGTCGCGGGATTGCCGTCGAACAACTCGACGGGATCCGGGACCGGGTACGGCTTCGAC